>JAZUOK010000304.1:0-8686 GCA_045604665.1 Eubacteriales bacterium
GGATCCGGTCGGGAATGGAATTTGCAGGGGATCTGTTCTTGCCGCTGATCTACCGCTTTGCCACCCTGTTTGATTATTTTAAGGACGAATTGATCTTCCTTTACGGGCAAAGTGAAGGAGAAAATACGCTGGAGGTCTCCCAAAAGCTGTTACAGGAGGAGCTTCGGTCTCTCTTCGAGAGCAACAAGACCCTTCTTCCCCCGGAAGAAATACGGCTTTTGATGGATTTTGATGACCTGTCTGCTCTTCTCTCCAAAAGAAGAGTCCTTTTAATGGAAAACTTCTTTGCAGGGAAAAGCAAGATTCCCCCTGTGGGCATTTTCGGGTTTGTGACCCGAACTACCCCTTCCTCCTTCCGGGATATAAAGACCCTTTCGGAGGATGTGAAAAATCTTCATGAGGAAGGGTATAAGACCCTTGTTTTGTGTGAAAATTCCCTTTCTCAAAAGACCCTGTCCGATTTTTTTGAAGAAGCGGGATTTTGTGTTCGGCTTTTGTCCGGCGAGGATGAGGAGATCTTGGAAAACACGGTCTACCTTTTTACCTCCTCTTTCCCCGGGGCGGAGCTTGTTTCCGACGGGTTTTCTTTATCTACCTCGCGCACCGTGGTATTAAAAGATACCTCCTCCCCCTCCTTTTCCAAAAAAACAAAAAGAAAAGATAAAAGCGGAGTGAAAAACACTGCCAAGCAGAAGATCATGTCCTTCCAGGATCTTGCGGTGGGGGATTATGTGGTCCATACCGGCCACGGCATCGGTATTTTCCGCGGTGTGGAAAAAATGCGCTCTGCCGACGGCTCTTTGAAGGATTTTATCAAGATCGCCTATGCAGGAAGCGATGTTTTGTATGTGCCATGCGCAAATCTTGACTCGGTTTCCAAGTACATCGGCCCGAAAAGCGATTCGGGGAGCCTGAAGCTGAATAAGCTTGGCGGCAATGAATGGCATAAGGCAAAGACCCGCGCAAAATCCGGGGCGAAGGATATAGCAAAGCAGCTGATCGCTCTTTACGCCGCAAGACAGAAAATGAAGGGCTATGCCTTTTCTCCCGATACCACCTGGCAAGGAGAGTTTGAGGAAGCCTTCCCTTACGGCGAAACGGATTCTCAGCTTCGTGCCACAAGGGAGATCAAAGAGGATATGGAAAAAAGCCTTCCTATGGACAGGCTTCTTTGCGGTGATGTTGGCTTTGGTAAGACCGAGGTGGCACTGCGCGGTGTATTTAAATGTGTGATGGACTCCAAGCAAGCGGCGATCCTGGTACCTACCACCATTCTTGCCTGGCAGCACTATCAGACCCTTTTAAGCCGTTTCCGCGGGTATCCTGTTCGGATCGAGATGCTGTCCCGATTCCGCACCAAAAAAGAGCAGGCTAAAATTCTGGAAAAGCTCGCCGACGGACAGATCGATGTTTTGGTGGGAACTCACAGACTTTTACAGCCGGATGTGAAGTTTTCCGATCTGGGCTTTCTTGTGATCGATGAGGAGCAGAGATTCGGTGTGACCCATAAGGAAAGGCTCAAGGAGATCTCCCGTGGGGTGGATGTTTTGACCTTGACGGCAACGCCCATTCCCCGTACCCTGAATATGGCTCTTGGCGGTATTAAGGATATGAGCCTTTTGGAGGAGGCACCCGAAGACCGCTTCCCCGTGCAGACTTATGTTTTGGAATACGACCGAAGCCTTGTGGCAGAAGCGATCCGCAGGGAGCTTCGTCGGGGCGGACAGGTGTTTTACCTTCATAACAATATTGAGGAGCTGCAAAGCCTTCGCCCTTGGTTGGAACGGGAATTTCCCGATGCGGCGGTATCCGTTGCCCACGGCAAAATGGATAAGGATTCTCTTTCCGATATCTGGAAGGATATGATGGATCACAAGGTGGATATTCTTCTTTGTACCACCATTATTGAAACGGGTGTGGATCTTCCCGATGCCAATACCCTTATTATGGAAAACGCCGATCACTTCGGTCTTTCCCAGCTTCATCAGATCCGCGGCCGAGTAGGCAGAAGTGACCGCAAGGCCTATGCGTATCTTACCTATAAAAAAGGAAAAATGCTCTCGGAGATTTCTATTAAACGCCTGGAAGCCATTCGGGAATATACCAAATTCGGTGCAGGATTCCAGATCGCCCTTCGCGACCTTGAGATCCGCGGTGCAGGCAACCTTTTGGGTGCGGAGCAGTCGGGGCATCTTGACAGTGTGGGTTATGATATGTTTATGAAGATTCTAAACGATGCGGTGCTGGAAGAAAAAGGGGAAGAAGTAAAGCCTCGCTCCGAATGTGTTGTGGATCTGTCTCTTGACGGCTTTATCTCCGAAAAATATGTGCCCTATCCTGCGGAAAGAATGGACCTTTACCGAAAGATCGCATCTATTCGGACCGCGGAGGATGCCGAGGACCTAACCGATGAAATGCTTGACCGCTTCGGAGATCTGCCGAAATCCGTGAATAACCTGTTCCAGGTTTCCTTACTGCGAAGCAGAGCGGAGGAGGTCTTTTGTGAAAAGATCACCCAAAAGGGAAGAAAGATCACCTTTACCTTCGGCGAGATCGATCACGAAGCACTGCTTTTGTTATCGGCAGTTTACGCTTCCAGACTTTCCCTCTCCTTTACGGCGCCTTTGTCTGCAACCTTGACCATGAAGGAAAAGGAATCGGCACTTTCTGCCGCAGAGGATTTTTGTCACCATTTAACCGAATTTTTGAAAGAGATCAAAGAAGAGAAAGGAAAAGAAAAATGAAAAAAGCACTGATCCGTTTAACCGCTTTTGTTTTGATGCTCGTTTTATTGGCATTTCCCTTGGCATCCTGCTCCGGCGTGGATACCTCTACGGCAGTGGAATACGAAAAAGGAAAGGTGAGCTGTGCCACTTATCAGTATTTGTGTTCCTTGAAGAAAACGGAATATCTTTATGAGGCTTACGGGATCACCTCTTCCGATATGTCCTCTTCTCAGCTTCAGGATAACCCTGCCATCTGGGAAGCCAAGGCTGCTGACGGTACCACTGTGGCAGATACCCTAAAGGGCGAGGTTCTGGATGACATAAAGCTTTTGCTTTATATGAAGAATGTTGCGGAAAAAGAGGGATATAAGCTTGACAGTGAGAGAAAGGCTCTTGTAGAGAAGGAATTTGATAAAATGGTTGCCAGCATTGGCAGTAAAAGCGAATTTAACAAGGAAATGGAAAAATACGGCATCAATTACGATCAGATGCTGGAATACAATTTCCTTCAGGCCATTGCTTATCAGGGAATGCAGCTGCTTTTCGGTGAAAACGGAACCATGAAGGTCTCCGTGGATGCTGCCCAAAAGTATTTTAAAAATAATTACGCTACCGTGTCCTACCTTTTCATCAATACCAAGAACAAGACCTATTCCAACGGAAAGGTTGTTGCGCTCCCCACAGAGGAAAAGGAGGCAAAAAAGAATCTTGCTGACGATGTTTTCCAAAAGGCTAAGGCCGGAGAGGACTTTGCTTCTCTTGTGATGAATCATTCCGATCTGTCTCGGGATGAGAGCATTGCCAAAGATGGGCTTACCTTCAAAAAAGGCGGCTTTTTAAACAGTGAGGCGGAAAAGAAGATCTGGGAAATGAAAAACGGCGAGATTGCCCGTGTAGATACCGATGGCGGTGTATACATCCTCTTCAAAAAAAGCTTGAACGAAAAATATTTTGAATCTGCTAAGGAAAGCATTGTAGCAGATTTGGAAGAGGTGAAAAAATTCTCTCTCGTTTCCCAGGTGGAAGACAAGTTTAAATTGAAAACGGAATTTTTCAACGAATTGGATGTTGCCGCAATTCCTCATGTCGTTTAAAACTTCATAAAATCGGCTACGACTTACTTTCTTTCGAGAAAGAAAGTAAGCAAAGAAAGCTTCCGACTAAAAAAGATAAAAAAGGGATATAGATCCAAAATGATCTAACAATAGTCATAAGTTTTTTGGGTCCCTTTTTTTCAAAAAAGGGACAGAAAGTAAGCAAAGAAAGCTTCCGACTAAAAAGAGATAAATAAGGAATATAGACCCAAGTTTATTTTCAATCAGTCATAAGTTTTTCGGGTACCTTTTTTCAAAAAAGGGACAGAAAGCAGGTTTATTCAAATAAAAAAAGAGCCGAAAGGCTCTTTTTTTATTTCTTTTTGATCTTTGCGGAAAGGGATTTTGTTTTTTTCGCAAGGATCTTTATTTTTGCCCAAAGAGATTTTGCTTTTTCCGAAAGGTTCTCGGAAAAAACCTTTGCATTTTCCCATAAAAGATCCAGGTTTTCGGGAAGAGATTTGAAAAACCTCTTTTGTCCGTAAGGGCGAGGCTTGAAGAGAAGGTCCAAGGGACGGGCAAGAAGGTTTCCTACAAGGATAGCAAATACAACGCCTTGCACGCCTGCGCCTGTTTGGCGGAAGAGAACGGTCAGGATACCGCAAAGGGTTCCGTAAAAGAGCATTCCCCAGGTGGTAACGGGGCTCGAGGGAGGATCGGTTGCAAGGAAAATGGCTCCCAGCATAATACCGCCGGACAAAACAGAGGAAAGAGCAAATGAAAATGCATTTGCATCCCCTGCAAAGAGAAGGGAAAGGACAAAGGCACTTCCAAGGAAGGTGACGGGAATGTGCCAGGTGATCACGCGCCGTACCAAAAGGTACAAAAGACCTGCAAAGAGAAGGATCGCGGAGATCTCGCCGATATTGCCGGGGATCTTACCTACAATAAGATCCGAGAAGGAAAGGGGCTGAAAGGGCTTTTCCTTTAAGATAACAAGGGGAGAGGGGGAAAGATTTGCTTCCAGAATTTCTTTTGAAAGAGAAATGTCAAAAGCAGGAAGCTTTGCAAAGGGCAGGGTAAAAAGGCTCATCTGCCGCGAGCAAATCAGAAGGAGAAGTGCTTTTGCAAACAAGGTAGGATTTAAAAAGCATTTCCCGAACACGCTTCCGAGACCCTTTGCAAATACAGTGGACAAAAGCGCACCGATGGGAATGATCCAGAAGGGTGCTCCTACCGGTAAAAGCAGTGCGAAAATAATGCCCGACACTGCAGCAGAGTAGTCCTTGAACAAAAGTCCTTTTTTAAATAAAAAGCGGAACATAAATTCAAAAAATGCAAAGAAGAATACGCAAAGCAGGGTGGAGACAACGCTTCTGAGGCCGAATACATAAAAGCCCCATATCAGAGAGGGAGACAGTGCGATGCACATATCCAGCATCATACTGCTTAAGGAATCCTCATGACGCAAAAAAGGAGCCGAGATCTTTTTACTGTTTTCCATTGTTTGCCTCCTCGGTTTCTTTTTCTTCGGTCAAAGGCTTTAAAAGAAGCTTTTCTTTCCCTTCGCGGATGTACTCCAAAAGGGGAATTTTTGCAGGGCAGATATAGGAGCATGATCCGCAGCCGCAGCAGGTATTTATATGGTACTTTTCCGCTTGATCCAAACGGTCTCTTTTCACTGCTTTTGCAATTTCAAGGGGAACAAGCCCCATGGGACAAACTCTGACACATTTGCCGCAGCGGATACAGGGAGATTCCTCCTTTTCCTCTGCCCGGATGGCAAGAACGCCGCCCACGGTCTTGGTAATGGGAAAGTCCGTGTTTTCGACGGCGATGCCAAGCATCACGCCGCCTGCAATGATCCGGTCGGGCTTCTGACTGAAGCCGCCGCACATATCCAGCGCCTGACGGAAGCTGACACCGATGGGTAAAATAAGGTTTGATGGATTTTTGACACAGTCACCGCTGACGGTCACCGCGCAGGAGATGAGGGGAGAGCCAATTACAAAGGCGCGGTAGATAGCGCGGCAGGTTTCTGCGTTGAACACTGTGACCCCGATGGAAAGGGGCAATTCCCCTTGGGGGATCTCTTTTCGGAAGAGGGTGCGGCAAAGGATCCGTTCGTTCCCCTGGGGGTACTTGGTTTCCGTCACGGCGATGGCAAAATTTTCACTTTGCCCCAGGATCTTCCGCAGACCTTCTACGGTGTTTTCTTTATTTTTTTCAATGGCGAAAATTGCCTTTTTTGCACCGCTGGCGCGCAGAAGGATCTTAACGCCTCCCACGATCTCCTCCGGCTTTTCCAAAAGAAGGCGATGAACGGTGGTAAGATAAGGCTCGCTTTCCGCACAGTTGATGACGATCTTTTCTACTTTACCCCGCGCTTCTTGTAATTTGATCCAGGTGGGAAAGCCCTTTCCGCCCATACCCACAATGCCTTTTTCGCGGATATGCGCGATGAGCTTTTCCGGTTCTGCCTGGCTGATGGGGGTATCAAAGGGGACGACCTCGGGGGAAATCTCTTCCTTGAAGTCGTTTTCAATGGTGATGATATCACCCTCGCCCAAATGAGTAAGGCCTTTTTCGATGGATACCACCTTGCCCGATACACTTGCGTGAACGGGACAGGATCTTTCTCCTTCCCCTTCGCCGATCTTCTGACCCTTCAAAACACGGTCGCCGATCTTTACAAGGGGCTTTGCCTCTTCGCCCATGTGCTGGTTCAAGGGGATGCTTACAAATTCCAAAGCCTGTTTTTCTTCCAAGGGGCATTTTGCCGTAAGCTTCATCTCTTCCGGATGAATGCCGCCGCGAAAACTCAGTGCCATAATACTCTCCTTATGAGATTTTGTTTTCCATAGATAATACTATTATACCACTTTTTCATTTTATTTTCAATACCCCCGAAAAAGAGAAAAAGACCCTTGCAATTGCAAGGGTCTTTTTATTATACTCTGCGGATCTTCTTGGTGGTGGTCTTTTCAAATTCCGTATCGCGGATCTTGATCTTGGTCACCTGCTTATACATAGGAAGGACAGAGGTCTTTTCGCGGATGTCGGAAAGAAGCTTTGCTTCGTCGGGAGCTTTTTCCATTTCCTTTACTTTGTCCTTATTGAGGAATACTTCTGCCAGAAGTACGGTCTTGCCGTTTTCGTCTTTCACGCCCTTGACGATCACCTCTGCTACATATTCTATGAGCATAATGTAGTTTTCAATTTCTTCGGGGTAAACATTTTTACCGTTATCCAGAACGATCAGGTTTTTGCAGCGGCCGGTGATGGAAAGATATCCTCTGTGGTCGATCTTACCAAGGTCACCGGTGTGGAACCAGCCGTCTACCATTACGCGGTTTGTTTCTTCCTCGTTCTTGTAGTAGCCAAGCATAACGGTTTTACCCTTTACGCAGATCTCGCCGGTACCGTCTTCTGCAGGATTGTCAATTCTTACTTCCAGGCAGGGAAGGGGCATACCGACGGTTTCGGGGTCGGCGTACTTATTGTTACGGTTTACGCTGACAAGGGGAGAGCATTCGGTGATGCCGTAGCCCTGGCAAACGGTGATGCCTACAGTCTCAAAGAAATTGATGACCTCGCTTCTCAAGGGAGCGGCGCCAACAACCATCAGACGAAGATTTCCGCCGAAGACCTCGTGGAGCTCCTTAAAGAGCTTTCTTCTTACATCAATACCAAGCTTTAGCAGAAGACCGGAGATCTTTGCACCCTTCTGGAAGGTTTCCCACTTGCCTTTTTCTTCCATATTGGCGCGGATCTTCTTGTAGAACATTTCAAGGAAGGCAGGAACCAGATAGATATAGTCGGGCTGATAGGCCTTCAGGTTCTTCAAAATGGCGGCCAGAGAATCGTTGATACAGGTTACTGCGTGACGGTGCAGGTATACGAGAATGCCGACTACTGCTTCATAGGTATGGTGATAGGGAAGAACGGAAAGGCCTACGGTGAGAATGTCAGCCACCTGAAGGCCGTGATATACTTCGCTAACAAGGTTTTCCTCGGAAAGCATAACACCCTTTGCAATGCCGGTGGTGCCGGAGGTGTAAACGAGCATTTTTAATGCCTTGGGATCGGAGGCGGTCATATTGTCTGTGTATTCGGAAAAGCCCTCGGAGAGAAGCTTTTTGCCTTTTTCCATAAGCTTTTGGAAGGAAAGGAAGTTGCCTTCGTCTTCTTCACGGTCAAAGCCGATGAAATACTGAACCTGGGGAAGCTGATCCTTTTTCTCAAAGAAAAGCTTTTCAAATCTCTTGGAATAGAAGAGGACCTTTGCGTCACCGTTGTTCAGTACATAGAACATATCCTCTTCGGGAAGCTCTTTGTCTACCGGAAGATAAACACCGCGGGAGCAAAGAACGGAAAGATATACATTGATCCAGTTGTAGCTGTTTTCCGCTACGATGGAGATGTGCTCTTTGTCCACACCAAGGTCAGCAAGTGCGCTGCCCAGTGCTCTTACATCTTCGCCGAACTTGCGGTAGGAAACATCAACGATCTCCTGTTTTGCATTTCGAAAGCGGTAAGCGGTCTTTTCGGGGCATTCTGCCTCTGCCTGAGTCAGAATATCCACAATACGATGGATTTTGGATACCTCGTTAAGAGGGGTTACTTTAAATTTTGCCATAAAGACTCCTTTCAAGCGTCATCTTGTTTTCAAAACTATATTATCAGTTTTCGGTGTCGGTGTCAAGATTTTTTTGAAAAAACCTTTTTGTTTTCGACTCTTGACGGGGGACGCCCTTTATGATATACTATTTTAACACAAACAGAATGTATTTTCAAGGAGAATTATATGGCCGCTGAGAAAAAATCACTTTATGTTTGCCCCGATTGGTCGGATTTTCCTGATATCGATCTTTATATGGATCAGGTCATCAGTGTTTTGGAGCGTTATCTTGCGCCCTTCTTCCC
>JAZUOK010000305.1:0-3967 GCA_045604665.1 Eubacteriales bacterium
TGCCTTCCATAACAACGCCTGTATGTTCGTCAGGAACGTCAATTGTGAGCATTTCAAAAGGCTCACACATAACACCGTCAATTTCTTTGTTAATTGTCTTAGGTTTACTTACCTGGAACTCATAACCCTCACGACGCATATTTTCAATGAGAACGGAAAGGTGAAGCTCTCCTCTTCCGGAAACCTTTAAGGTATCGGTGGTATCCGTATCCTCCACACGAAGAGAAATATTGGATTCAAGCTCCCGATAAAGTCTTTCGCGAATGTGGCGGCTTGTTACATAAGTTCCGTCTTGCCCTGCAAAAGGAGAAGTGGAAACAGAAAAGAACATAGAAAGAACCGGATCCTCGATCTCTACAAAATCAAGGCCTTCGGGGTGCTCTACATCACAAATGGTATCACCGATCTCAATATCAGCAATGCCGGTGAGACACACAATATCCCCTGCCTCCGCATAGGTAGTAGCGGTTTTCTTCAATTTATCGAAGGTATAAATGCCAACGATCTTGCTTTTTTGCACCTTGCCGTCGCGACGAACGATGGAAACAGGGCTTTTTTCGTGAATACCGCCGCGAAGGATCTTACCCACTGCCATACGGCCGGTATATTCATTAAAGTCAATATTGGAGACCATCATCTGGAAGGGTGCTTCTGCATCTACCTGGGGATGAGGAATGTCACCGATAATAATATCAAAAAGGCATTTTAAGTCATCGGTCTTTACATTGTAGTCCGTGGTAGCCCAGCCATCTCTGCCGGAAGCATAGATCACAGGAAGATCCAACTGTTCCTCGGTAGCACCAAGATCGATAAGAAGGTCATACATTTCATCGGTAACCTCTTTCGGTCTTGCCATGGGACGGTCGATCTTATTCACCACGATGACCGGTGTAAGTCCGAGAGAAAGTGCCTTTTTCAAAACGGTACGGGTCTGAGGCATACAGCCTTCGTAAGCATCCACCAGAAGGATAACACCGTCTACCATAGAAAGACTTCTTTCCACCTCACCGCCGAAGTCTGCGTGACCGGGGGTATCCACAATGTTTACCTTCACGCCTTCATAGAACAAGGAAGTGTTTTTGGCAAGGATCGTGATTCCTCTTTCCTTTTCCAGGTCGTTTGAGTCCATCACTCTTTCTTCTACCTGCTCGTTTACACGGAAGGTACCCGTTTGCTTCAGCATAGCATCTACAAGGGTAGTTTTGCCATGGTCAACATGAGCAATGATTGCTATATTGCGAATGTTTTCTTTTTCCATAAAATTCACCTTCAAAACTGATTTACAAATAACAGATTTATTATAATCATTCCCCGTCGAATTTGCAAGAAAGAATACCTTTCTTTGAGAAAGTTTCAAAAAAGGACATATATTTTCTCACTTTTCAACAAAAAAATCTTTACTGTCCATATTCTCCAAAACCTTCTCCGTGAACGGAGCGCACATCGGAAATGATGGTAAAGGCCAAAGGATCTTTTTCTTTAATAATGGAAAGAAGTGTGGGGACCTCGCGGTTTCGCACCACACAAACAATGGTCATACCGTCCGTTTTGGTATAGCATCCACGGCTGAAAAAGCCTGTTACACCGCGCTCCATTTTGTTCATGATATCTTCTGCGATCTCATTTGCTTGAGAAGAAACCACCGTGACGGATTTTGCAAAATCGCCACGGACAAGAAGAAAGTCCGTTACCTTGCTGCTGATATAAAGAGAGATCACCGAATAAAACATTACCGACCAATTTTGAAATACAATACCGGAAAGCACGATCACCGCAGCATCGATCACCAATATATACGAAGCAATTCCCACATGAGGAAAAACTTTATGAAGGATCAGCGCGGCAAAATCCGATCCGCCGGTAGAGCCGTCGCAAAAAACTACAAGCCCGACACCCACACCGCAAAGAATACCGCCGAATACAGATGCGATGATCATATCCCCTTCTCCAAAGGAAAAGCCTTTGGTCAATTCCAAGAAAAGAGACAGAAATAAGATCCCTGCAACACTTTTCGGGATCGCTTCCTTGGGAAGGGTACGAAAGCCGAAAAAGAAAAGCAGAATATTGAGAATCAGTGTAGTCAAAGAAAGAGGGATTTTAAACAGATGATAAAACACGATGCCCAGGCCACTGATTCCGCCTGTAGAGATCTTCAAAGGAACCAAAAAGAAATTGATGGCAAAAGCAAGGATAAAAGATCCGAAAAGGATCAAAAGATAATCAAAAATTCTTTTTTTCATCTCACACCTCTTTTTTCATTTATTATGCAGCAAAGGAAAAGAAATAAAAGCAGGAGTACTCCTGCTTTTATTTTTACTTAATATTTTTTGTAGCAATGATATCAGCGCCAAACACATCGGCAAGGAGAACATCACCGATGGCAATGGGAGCTTCCACTTTTGCAGCACGGATCTTTTTCATTGCTTCAAACATACTCTCCTTCGGGATAGGCGCAGAGGTTTTTACGCTGACCATGGTATTCTCGCGATTTGCCACGCGAATGAAGGAGGTCACCGTACGAGTAGGATGGGTACATTCTTCAATGGCATATTTTTCGCCTCTGGGACAGAGGTTTCCGGAAACGGAGAGCTTACCGTCTTTTTCTTCTACCGTAAGTCCACAGCCCCTGGGGCAAATGATACAGATCAAATTTTTCATTTCACTTCCTCCAGACTGACCGTGATCTCCTCGCCGCTCAAGGGGAAGAGCTTTTCGGACAAGGTGATTTTTTCCATTTCACCGGGAGCAACACGGGGTTTCACCGCCGTTGCCAGGATCTCATCACCGCACTTTGCAGTGATCTTTACTTTACCGAAGGGTGCAGTTACACGGAAGTACAAATCGATCTTCTGCGCTTTTTCCGTATGGATGCGCTGAGGAAGTACATAGCGGACACCGTTTCCGACCTTCACATCGGAAAGCTTTCCTTCCCCTTCTTCGCCCTTGGCAAACTTTGCAGCAGCCACACCTGCGATCTCGCCCTCGTCAGATACGAAGTCGACCAGGTCATGCACCTGAAGTACATTACCGCAAGAGAATACACCGGGGATAGAGGTCTGGCGGTTTTCGTCAACCAAAGCACCGCCGGTCACGCGATCCATTTCGATCCCTGCAGAAAGGGTAACTTCATTTTCGGGAATTAAACCTACGGAAAGAAGAAGGGTGTCACAAGGAATAAATCTCTCGCTTCCCTCTACGATCTTTCGATCAGCGCCTACCTGCGCTACCGTAACGCCTTCCAGTCTTTCTCTGCCGTGGATCTTGGTAACAGTGGTGGAAAGATAAAGGGGAATACCGAAATCCTCCAGACACTGAACGATATTACGGGTAAGACCGCCGGAATAAGACATGAGTTCGCAAACAGCCTCGACCTTTGCACCCTCAAGGGTCATACGGCGCGCCATAATCAGACCGATATCACCGGAGCCCAGGATCACCGCTCTTTTGCCGACGGCAAAGCCTTCGATGTTCATCAGTCTCTGTGCACAGCCTGCACTGTATACGCCTGCAGGACGGTCACCGGGAATACCAATGGCACCGCGGCTTCTCTCACGGCAACCCATCGCAAGGATCACACTCTTTGCCTTGATGGACTGATAACCGCTTCTGCCCTGGAAGGTTACAACCTTATCGGGAGTAAGGGAAAGAACCATGGTTTCAGAATAAACCTTGATATCTCTTTCCTTGACCATTTCTTCGTAAACCGCAGCATATTCGGGACCGGTCATTTCTCTGCCCATTTTGTGGAGACCAAAGCCTGCGTGGATACACTGCATCAAAATACCGCCAAGCTGAGGATCGCGATTTAAGATCACAACATCCTTACAGCCTGCATCATAAGCTGCTACTGCAGCTGCCATACCGGCAGGGCCACCGCCGATTACAACAATATCATGCTCTGTCATAATTCTAACCAGTTCTTCAAAAGAAGTTTTGCGTGGATTCCATCCAAGTACTGTTTTGGCTT
>JAZUOK010000306.1:0-1735 GCA_045604665.1 Eubacteriales bacterium
GGGGAATGGTCGAAATGGCCGTGGGTCAACAGAATATAAGAGGGGCAAAGCCCTTTTTGACGGAGCTTTTCGGCGATCCCTTCCCCATCCATTCCGGGGTCGATCACAACACAAGCTCCCGTATCATCAAAACAAAAATAGGTATTGGTGCGAAGTGCACCCAAAGAAAAACTAAGTACTTTCATATTCCACTCAAAAGCTGATAATTTCGTTAAAGCAATCAATGGCATAGCGGTCACTCATACCTGCAATAAAAGAGATCGCCGCCTTGGCATAGTCCTTTTCATAGGAAAGATCGAAGATTGCAGGATTGATCTGTCTGGAATCACGAACCAAAGTCCAGTAAGAGCTGAGCCAATCATAAAAGGAAGCAAAAAGATTCGGATAGATCCTTTGCATTTCATCGATCTTGTTGAGGGTATTATCTCCATCGTAGCAGGAAAAAAGCAGCTCAAAGATCTCGCGGATCATCATCTCAAAGAAATCTTCCGCTTTTGTCACACGAGGATTGCGATAAATATGGCGGTAATTAAATTCACCGAGCAAACAAATAAATTCATTGGTGCGATCCGAGAAGCAAATTCCTGCATCGGGATCGGAGGATTTACAAAGATCGTTGATAAGATAATTGATAATGATCGTATTATTGATGTGATCTCCCGTATATTCTCCCACAAGCTCCCCAAGCTCGTCCATATTGTCTCTTGTCAAAACGCCAAGCGCCAGAGCATCCTCAATATCTCTGCCGATATAGGAGATGCGGTCAGCAATTTTTACCACGCACCCTTCATAGGTAAAGGGTTCAAATTCGCCGGGCCTTTTGATCTGATACAGATCGATAAATTCCTTGCGGGGATGCAGATGATTTTTGGTGGTTTCACCGCAATGAGAGATCAGACCGTCTCTAACCGCATATGTGAGATTCAAGGGCTGACGGTTTCGCTTGTCGTCCTCAAGAAGTTCCAAAAAGTCCACGCAGAAAAGGCTGTTCTTCTCATGCCAGAATTTTTCACCGACCACCTTAGTGGAAATATCACTGAGAACGCGCTCTCCCTTGTGACCGAAAGGAGAATGACCAAGGTCATGACCCACAGCGATCGCACTGGCAAGTTCTCTGTTCAGTCCCAAAGAATCTGCAATGGCCGTTGCAATAGACTCTACATGAAGCACATGCTCGATTCTGGTGCAGATATGATCGCTTTGCGGAGAAAAGAATACCTGGGTCTTATGCTTGAGTCTGCGAAAGCCGGTAGAATGGATCATACGGGTATAATCGCGCAAGAAAGGACTGCGCGGATCGTTTGCGCGCTGATAAATAGGGTTAACACGCGAGGTTGCCTGCTCCCATTTTTCATAATTTTCTGTTGTGGTAAATGCAGAAAACTTTTTTTCCATAAATCAAGTCTCCTTAAAATTTAAGACGGTTATGAAGCTTTAAAATATACCAGATCAAAAAACGGTCCAAAAGGATGTCATAAAGGAAAAAGCAAACATTCCCCAACACAAGAAGTGCAAAATAGAGATAGGGCATCTCCTTCACACCCGTGACAAAGGCCGAAAGAAACAAAAGAAGGACCAAAACACCATTGAAGAGAAGAGTTTTCACAAGCCTTGCAAAAAAAGGCTTTAACATATTGATCTTCTTTTGCACAATGGGGTACCAACCGCCAAAGGCGAGAAAAAGAACTCCGGCGCTTTTCAAGGGAAGAAGAAGGGCTATCAGCCCTGCTACCAA
>JAZUOK010000307.1:0-5240 GCA_045604665.1 Eubacteriales bacterium
TAAATCGCAAAGCACTGGAAAGCCTCATTCTTTCGGGCACGCTTGACTGTTTCGGTGCCAACCGTGCACAGCTTATGGCAGCCGCGGAAAATACTCTTAATGATGCAAGCCTTGCCGCCAGAAGCACGATGCCGGGTCAGATCAGTTTGTTTGATACACTTTCGGAAAGCGCGATTCCCGAAAGCGATGACGAATTTCCCGCCCTTCCTGATTTTTCGGAAAATGAACGCTTGCAAGGTGAAAAAAGCGTTTGCGGCGTGTATCTTTCAGGTCATCCTTTAAAAAGCTACCAGCCCCTTTCCGAAAAAATCGGTGCAACAGAGATTTTATCCTTCCGCACAGATCCCGATCGCTATCAAGACGGTCAAAGCGTTACCCTTCTTTGTCTTGTGGGCAGCGTTACGCTAAAACAAGTTCGCAGCGGTGGGAAAATGGCATTTGTCCGCGGTGAGGATATGACCGGTTGGTGTGAGATCATCGTTTTTCCAAAGGTACTCAGCGAATGCTCTTCCTTACTGCAGGAAGGTCAGATCATTGCCCTTTCGGGAAAGATCAACACAAAGGACGATGAAATCAAAATCCTTGCAGAAAAGATCTATTCCTTGGAAAAAGCCGAGCAAATCTTGCCCCCTCTCAAAAAGAATGAAAACAATTCTTTAAAAGAAACGCAAAAGATCTTAAATTTTCAATCTGTTTCCAAAATATTCTTGCGTTTTGATACAAAAGGGAGTAAAATGGAGTCTAGAACAATGGCTCTGCTCAAGATTTTCCCCGGCAAAACACCTTGCTATTTTTACTATCGTGATACGAAAAAGCTTTTCAGCGCTTCGGGTCTTGAAGCAGACGCATCTCCTTTCCTTCTGAAAGAGCTTTCTGATCTTTTGGGAGAGGAAAATATAGGAGTGAAATAACAAGGGCCTTTTTTCTGATGTATTAGGAGAAAATATGGATAACAAAAACAAAAACCAGGAGCAAAAGTTGCCTTCTGCAAAAAAAAGCAAAAAGCTTCCCGAACAGAAAAAAACTTCGGTTTCTGAAAGCAATGCAAAATTGACTGCCAAAAGAATTTTTTCACGCATTTCCCTTACCCTTTCCAAATACATGGGTAAGATCGTTACCTATGCGCTGAACATCTTTTTGACCGTCCTTCTTATTGTAATCATCACCGGCTCTGCGATGGCGTGCGCTTTGGTTGTATACATTAAAAACTATGTAGACCCCGTTTACGATATCGACAACCTAAAAACCGACTCAAACCTTACCACATTCATTTACTACGAGGACAAAAAGGCAGACGGTACAACAAATTGGGTAGAATGGGAAGAGGAACGCATTCACGGCACAGAAAACCGTATGTGGGTTTCTTATGATGAAATGCCCGAGGATCTGATCAATGCCTTTGTCTCCATTGAAGACAAGCGTTTCTTTACACACAAAGGTATTGATTTGCGCAGGACCATCGGTGCGGTTATGGAATTTGTATCCGGAAATGACTCCTACGGCGGATCCACAATTACCCAGCAGCTGATCAAAAATGTTACCGGTGACGACGATGTAACCATTCAAAGAAAAATTCAGGAAATTCTTCGTGCGCTGAATCTTGAAAACAAGCGCTCCAAAGAAGAGATCCTCGAAATGTATCTGAATACCATTTATCTTTCCAAGGGTTGCTACGGTGTTTCCGCTGCTGCTTACGAGTACTTTGGTAAAGAGGTGTCCGAATTGACACTGGTTGAATGTGCCGCTTTGGCATCCATTCCTCAGAACCCCTCAAAATTTGACCCGATCAACAATCCCGATAAAAATAACGAGCGCCGCGATATCGTACTCAATGAGATGTATGACAATACGGATATCGAAAAAACATATACCATTGAGGAGATTCGTGCCGCAAAAGAGGAAGAACTGAAATTGGCGCAGGGCGCTGATAAAAAAGTTACCGAAACAGTTCACTCCTGGTTTGTTGACACACTGATTTTTGATGTTGTTGAAGACCTTCAAAGAACCTATAACTACGACGAGCAAACCGCAAAGAATCTCCTTTACAGCGGCGGTCTGCAGATTTATACGACCATTGACAGAAATATCCAGGCAAAGCTTGATGCCGTTTTTGCCGATGCAAACAACTTCCCTTCCCACGGTACCGGCGTTCAGGTAGAATCTGCAATGACGATCATTGATCAAAAAAGCGGCAACATCGTAGCGATCATCGGCGGAAGAGGCGAAAAGAAACCGCTGGGCTTCAACCGCGCGACCATGGCAAAGCGTCAGCCCGGTTCTGCCATTAAGCCCTTGAGCGCATACTCCATCGCCTTGGAAAAAGGCCTGATCAACTACTCTTCTGTAATCGATGATTCCCCCTTCCGCACAGAATCCGACGGTTTCACCTGGCCGAACAACTATAATAATTTATACGAAGGTCTGGTTACCATTTCTACTGCGGTAAAGCACTCAAAGAATACGGTTGCAGTTAAGATTGTTGATATGCTCGGAACCAAAACTTCCTTTGACTTTTTACGGGAAAAGTTCCGTCTTTCAACTCTAATCGATGCAGATATGGACTATGCTCCTCTTGCACTGGGCGGTTTCACGGACGGTGTCACCAACAGAGATATGGCAACCGCTTACGCCGCCATTGCAAACAACGGTGTTTTCAACGAATCCAAAACATATCTGAAGGTATTGGATTCCTCCGGAAACATTCTGCTTGACAATTCCAATTCCGCCACAGAAATCATTTTGAGCGAAGATACCTGCGCCGTTATGACAAAGCTTCTTCAGGAAGTTGTTACCTCCGGATCCGGTACGGGAAATACCCTTCGCCGCAAGATCGATGTAGCCGGAAAAACCGGTACGACCACCAATAACAACGACCTTTACTTCTGCGGATATACCCCCTATTATACCGCGGCTTGCTGGGTAGGCTATGACAACCCGAAGGCCCTTTGGAAATTCAATTCCGGACAGAGAAATGTCTCTGCAGCCATTTATATTTGGGATAAGGTCATGACCGCCGTGCACGAGGATATTATTGCAGCAGGAAATCCCAAAAAATTCTCGGATGATCTGACAAAGAATCTGATTACGAGAACCTTCTGTCTGGATTCCGGCCTTCTCCTTGGAGATGCTTGTTCTCAGGATCCTCGCGGTAACAGAAGCGCAACCGGCTATTACACAAAATCCAATATGCCCACAAAAGAATGCTCCACCCATATTTCCGTCGCCTTTTGCAAGGAAACCGGTGGGATTGCAGGTCCGGGATGCGCCGAAACAATACCGCACGCACTGATTCAGTTAAAGCGAAACTTTAATGTGAATGTTCCCATTACCGACGCTCAATACACCTATCAAAAAATGCCGGGCGGCGTAAAATATCCGCTCAGCACTGCTCAATCCTTTTATGTAAATCTCTACCCTGCAGGGCAATTCCCGGGTTACAGTAATACCTCTGCACCGTATAACAGATATTGCTCTCAGCATAATCCGGAGTTATGTCAATGACAACGGAAGAAAAATTTATGCTGGTAGCCCTTCGGGAAGCTGAAAAAGCCGCTTCGGAGGGAGAAGTTCCCATAGGTTGCGTCATCGTGAAGGACGGGAAGATCATTGCAAGAGGCAGAAACAAAAGAGAAAACAAAAAGAATGCTCTTTTGCATGCCGAAATCATTGCCGTTGACAAGGCCTGTAAAAAGCTTGGCGGCTGGCGCCTTTGGCAATGCGAAATGTATGTTACCTTAGAGCCCTGTCCCATGTGCTGCGGTGCGATCATCAATTCAAGAATCAAAAAGGTTCATATTGCAGCAAAGGATCCCAAAGCAGGGGCAATGGGAAGCGTTGTGGATTTGACCGAATACCCCTTCAATCACAAGCCCGAAGTTGTATTTGGACTATTGGAAGAAAGATCGGTTTTTCTTTTAAAAAGCTTTTTTCAAAATTTAAGAAATAAAAAAACAGAGTAGAAATTCAAGCGTTAAGTGCTCTTGAAACGGGGAGTTGTTCAAGAGACGAAAAGATTGTTCTTGCGGTTTGAGTTTCGCATCCCGCTGCCGAAAAAGGTCTTTACCTCCTTTTCCGGTATTTCCATTCGGAAATTTGCGGAAAAGGAGGATTTTTATGCAAAATAGTAAAAAAAACAGGTCACAGCATTTAATTTATTTTTGTTGCGCCGCTTTTCTCTCATCCCTCAGCATTGTTCTGGGAAAATATCTTGCAATCAATTTGGGTGAAAGCATTCGCATCAGCTTTGAGAATTTGCCGATTATCTTTGCAGGGCTCTTGTTCGGCCCTATAACAGGCGGTGCGGTGGGACTTGTCGCTGACCTTTTGGGCTGTGTTCTCGTAGGCTATGCGATCAATCCTATTATCACCTTTGGCGCTTTTTGTATGGGTATCATTGCAGGTTTCTTTGGAAAAAAACAAGCTTTCAAACAAACCGGCCCTATAATTTTTTCCGTTCTTACATGTCATCTTCTCTGTTCTGTCTTGATCAAAACGGTCGGCCTCTCCCTTTATTATTCCATGCCATTTGTAATTACCCTGCTTTGGCGGCTTCTCACTTATGTTTTCATAACAGTCGCAGAAAGCGTGATCCTGATTCTCCTTTTGAAAAACACAGGTCTTATGAAAGAAATCGAAAAAATCACGGGAAAGAAAATCTTATGAATTATCAAGAAACACTTCAATTTATTCACAAAAATTTTTGGCAAGGTTCAAAGCCCGGTCTTGAAAGGACCTATGCTTTGCTTGAAAAAATGGGAAATCCCCATGAGAAACTAAAATTCATTCATGTGGCAGGAACAAACGGCAAAGGCTCCTTTTGCGCAATGCTCTCCTCTATTCTTACCGAAAGCGGTCTGAAGGTGGGCACTTACACCTCCCCTTACATTATCCGCTTTAATGAACGAATGAAGATAAACGGCAGAGATATTCCCGACAGTACCCTTGCCGAGCTTACAAATTACATCCGACCTTTGGCAGAAAGTATGGAAGAAAAGCCTACGGAGTTCGAACTGATCACCGCCATCGCTATGGAGTATTTTAAAAGAGAGTCCTGCGATATTGTTGTTTTAGAATGCGGTATGGGGGGAAGGCTTGATTCCACCAATGTTATCTCTTCGCCTGTTTTATCCGTTATTACGGGAATCTCTCTTGACCACACCTCCTTTTTAGGAAACAGTATCCAAAAAATCGCTTTTGAAAAAGCAGGTATCATCAAAAAAAACACCCAAGTCGGATCGTAG
>JAZUOK010000308.1:0-2650 GCA_045604665.1 Eubacteriales bacterium
AGCCTTGCCGCTTTCTCTCTTTTTTATATTCAGGGAACCTTCAAGAGAAAAAGCATTTAAAGCCGCACAAAAGCAAAAAAAGAGCCCAACAAATTGAAGAGAATAACAAACAAATTGATATTGTTTTTAAGTATTAAAATGCGGTATCTTTGTATTACAAGGTAATCTATAAAACCTTATATAATAAAAAATAACATTTATATTTTGAGGAGAAAATTATGTTTCAAACTGGTTTTGCAAGAGTTGATGTAACGCCCCCTTTGGGAACTCCTTTGGCCGGTTACGCAGTGGAAAGATTTGCCACCGGCGTTTTGGACCCCCTGGAGCTGAACTGTGTTGCTTTCAGTGACGGAGAAACAAAAGCCGTTCTCATTACCGCCGACTTTCTTTATGTAATGGAAAACGCCGCAAGCGAGATCAGAAAACTGATCAGCGAAAAGTGCGATGTCCCTATGGAAAATGTATTTATGCAGGGTTTGCATCAGCACACCTCTGTTCGTATCGGTTTTATTCCCAACAGCCCTTATGTAGGTGTGGAAGATCAGGAATATCTTGATGTGCTCTATCGCAAATACTGCGATGTGGTAACGATGGCACTTCTTGATATGAAGGATGCTAAACTTGAAATGGCGGAAAAAGAATCAGAACCCAAGTTCTCTTTCATTCGCCGCTACTATATGAAAGACGGCACCCTGAAAACCAACCCTCACAAGTTTTTGGATGAAATCGACCGTCCTGCAGATGACAGCGACAATATGGTTCGCGTACTCAGACTAAAGCGCGAGGATGCAAAGGATATCGCCATTGTAAACTTTTCTTGTCACCCCGATGTAATTGGTGGCAGAAAGCTCTCTGCTGACTGGCCCGGTTTTGTTCGCCGCTATACAGAAAAAGCGCTTCCCGATGTTCACTGCATTCTGGTCAACGGTGCTCAGGGCGACTCCAACCATGTTGACTTTTTAAACTTAAAGCCCGGTGAGGTTTATTCCAATTATAAGATTAGTGAGAACATGGGTAAAGGCATTTCCGATGTGGCTGTTTCCATCTGGAACGAAACAAAGCCTATGGAAACCGGCAAAATCTGGGGCAAGTGCGTTATGAAGTATGTTCCCACCAACACCAAAGGCATCGAGCGTTTCCAGGAATGCGCAGAGGTTGCTCAAAAATGGCGTGAAGGAAAAGATGTTCCTCTTCCCGAGGGCTTAACGCGCGGACAGGTTTTAAGCATTGACGCATTAAAAGACGGCTATCTTTTCCAAAAGGTACCTGTTAGTGTACTTTGTCTCGGAAAGCTTGGCTTTGTAGGCTTTGGCGGTGAGCCCTTCACCCGTTATGCAACCAAAGCAAGAGAAGCCGGAAAAGATATGTATATTGTTACTGCTTGTCTTACCAACGGCGGTCAAGGATATCTTCCTACCGCAAAAGCATTCAGCGAAGGCGGCTATGAAACCTCTTCCAGCAGCCGTTATACACCTGCTGTAGAAGAAATTGTAACCGGTGCCGCGGCAGAGCTTCTTGAAGAATACAGAAATTTAAAATGAAATTAAATAAAAAAATACACACCAAATCGGTGTGTATTTTTTTGTCTCAACTAATTTTATTCATCCTTTTTGGTAAACCATTTCTTGATCATCAGGCGATAAGAAAGGTTGTACCGATCACGAATGATCACAAGGGCAATGGAAATAGCGGAAAGAAGGAAAATCAAAACCAAAATTCCCCAGGGAAAAGTGTTCTTGTCCTCGTTGGAATCCTGGGAAACCTCCGGTGTCAGTCCTGTTTTTAAAACAAACACTGCGGTAATCTTCACATCTTCACCGGGAATAACAGCCTCGGAAATCTCCTTATCGGAAGAAACGACGCCGTTCACCTCGCAAAGCCAACGGGAAAATTTGTAGCCTTTCAGCGGAACTGCTTTGATGGAAACCTTTTCTCCCATTTCATAGGAGCCCTGTTTCCCCTCTACCTTACCTCCGGCAGAAGCTTTCAGCGTCAATTGATATTTACCCTTGACAAATACTGCTTTTACCGTACAGTCCTCTTCCGGCATGGTAAAGCTTGTTTCTGCCTTTTTGGCATTTTCAAACTCACCCTTTTCGGAACTGCACTCCCAATGAGAGAATTTATATCCCGGGTTGGGAGAAGCCGAAATATTTACCAGGGTATCGACGCCCACTGAGGTTTCCCCTTTTTCCGGAAAAACAGTGCCTCCCTCGGAGCTTTCCATTGTAAGCGTTCTCACTCCCGGTGCAAAGGTTGCGGTAAGGGTAAAATCGGATGCAGGGCAAATCAAAGCAGTATCGGTTTTATCGAAATCTGAAATGACTGCGGAATTGGTGGAAAACCAGTGAACGAAAACATACTCTTCTGCAGGAGTTGCGGATAAAAGAATTTCTTCGCCAACCGTACATTCGTATTTCGAGTTTTCATTTTTTTCTTTTCCGCTGATCTCAACTTCCCCTTCGCCTTCGATCTTCAAGGTGAAGTAATAAGTTACATAGTCAAATTCAACCGATAAATGTACATCTCTTGCAGGCATTTTGAACGAAAATGCGCTTTTTGTAGTCCACCCATCTTCCAAATTCTTCAAAGCGCCTTCTGCATCGATCCAACGAACAAAACGAAAGCCCTCCGCGGAAACAGCATCCAC
>JAZUOK010000309.1:0-4429 GCA_045604665.1 Eubacteriales bacterium
CTACGATCCGACTTCCCGAGAGATTTGCCATTCGCTTGATGAATCCTCTCACCGAGGATCTGTCTCTGATGCGAACCACTTTAGTTCCCTCTATGCTGAACTGCGCAGTCAGAAACCTGCGCCGCGGCAATATGGAAGGAAGATTCTTTGAGCTTGCACGCATTTTCCGTCCGAAGAGCCTTCCTCTTACCGAGTACCCCGAAGAAAGAGATACCCTTTGCATGATGGCATTCGGTGAAAACGAAACCTTCTTTACCGCAAAGAGTGCGCCCGAGACCATTGCAAAAACCTTCGGTGTAACCTTTACCTACAAAAAAGCCACAAGACCCTATTTCCACCCCGGTATGACCGCAGAGATCTTCCTGGGAGAAAAGATGGTTGGTGTAATGGGTAAGGTTTCCTATGAGATCTGCGAGGACCTTGCCGTAGAAAAGCCCGTATTCATCATTGAAATGGACTACACCCTCCTTTCCGAAATGCTGAATACCAAGATCCGCTACACCCCCATCCCCAAATTTGCAGTGGAAAAAAGAGACCTTGCACTGGTCGTGGAAGAAAAGATGACCTGCGGAGAATTGACCGATGTGATCATGTCCTCCTGCAAGTATCTGACCGAAGTCAAGCTCTTTGATGTTTATCGCTCCGAAAATGTAGGCGAGGGCAAAAAGAGTATGGCATTTAGTCTCGTATTCACACCCACCGACCACGAATTTACCTCCGATGAAATTGAAAAGTACATTCAGAAGATCCTGAAAAAGCTCTCCTTTATGTACGGCATCAACATCCGATAAAAGAAAAAGGATACCGATTTTCGGTATCCTTTCTTCATAAAGAAAAGGCAGTCCGAAGACTGCCTTTTTGTTTTTTGCTTTTTTATTTGGTTGCGCCAAGGTCAACATTCATGCATACACGAGCGCCGTAGGAGCCGCTGGTCATGCTCAGACCTTCATCGATTTCGCCTTCCTTGTTGATACCGCATCCCCACTGGGTGCCGTCTTCTACCTTACCTGCGTTTCTCAGGTAGTAAATAGCAACTTTATCCTTGCCGTAAGCAGTAACGCCTTCGGTCTTAGCAGCTGCGGTGGGAGAAGCTTTCAGGTACTTTGCCATATCGCCGGTAAAGTAAGCTTTTACATCCTCTTTGGAAAGAGCGTATGCATTGGCAACAACGGGATCGCCTGCACCTTCGGTCTCAACCTGAACGGTAAGGATCTTCTCGCGAAGTGTTACATCGTACTGGGTGAAGGAGCTGAAGAAGTCCTGGCACCAGGAGTGCAGGTTGCTTTCCGCATAAGAGGTATTTGCTTCATTCAGCTTGTTCCAGCCGTCGGGAGAGCCCACAACATCTTTGGTTACGATCAAAGCTCTTGCCTTGCCGCCTTCTTTAATTACATCAAGAACGATCCATTCCAGATCTTCTGCGCCGTTGGCAACATTCTTATCAGTCTCATACTTACCAAAGGTTACAACCTGGCCGGGTACACAAAGACCAAGCTCGGGCTGAGCCTTGTAGATCGCAGCCTTGTCTTCATCGGAAAGAGAGGTCTTTTCAATGATTTCCGCACCGGTAAAGTACTTGCCTTCCTTGCAGAGAACTTCAACAACATAAGCCTTTGCGATCAGATCTTTATCTGCTTTTGCCTGGAACAGAGCAAGCTTGGAATTGTTATATGCAGCTGCGTAATCCTTTGCGATGTAAGCATTGGTGGAAAGGGAGCCCATAATGATGGAAACGACCACAAGAGCGATCACAACAACGGCTACTACGATACCGCCGATAATAAGGCCTTTCTTGCCGCCTTTCTTTTTCTCCTTGGGAGCCTTTTCCTTCTTTTCCTTCTTGGCTTTCTTTTCTTCTGCAGGAGCTGCGGCAGTTTCTTCTGCGGGAGCTTCTACAACTTCTTCTTTTACTTCTTCAGCTGCTTCGGTCTTAACTTCTTCAGCTTCGGGAGTGATCTTTTCTTTATCAGACATATTTTCCTCCTTAAAAATAGGTTTCTATCTAACCATCAATATTATAAAGGAAAACCCTTTGATTTTCAACTTTATTCTTTTAATTCTTTTACCGAAAATTCCCTTTTGTTTTTGTGCTACTTGCCTAAAAAAAAGTTTATTTTTCCACAATGGACTCTTCTTTTTCCTCAGAATCGTAAATCAGGGTAACCGCCGCATTTCTCAGTGCTTTTCCGTAAGAAGCCATCATAACGGTGCAAACAAGGTCAAAAGCACCGTTTGCCAAGAGAAGCGCGCCGCAAAGATAGGTCATGGATCTTTGCACATCAAAGGGCTGGATCATGAGAACCGATGCAAAGATCAGCGTCAAAAGTGCCAAAAGCAAATTGATCCACCAGTTTTTCACCAAGGCGGTTTTCAGCTCAAAAGCATATTGAAGCTTATACACCCCGTCCACCAAAACCACAAGACCTACAAGAATCCAGAAAAGGCTCACAAAGGTATCAAAACGGAACAGAAATACAAGCCCTACCGCCAAGGACAGGATTCCGGGGATCATTCTGCCAACAGAAAGAAGGCCGTTTGGCTTTGCAAATACAAAAACCACCTCCAAAAGGCCGAACAAAAACAGACCGCCTCCCAAAAAGAACCGGAGAGAATTTTCCACGATCCCGGGAAAAAAGATCAAAACAAGTCCAAGGACTACGGAGCATATTCCTCCCAGAAGCATTCCTTTTTTCAGTGCTTTCAAAAAATCTTTCATTCTTTTTTCCTCTCTATTCAAAACTTAATAGGGAAAGCTTTTCAAAATTTCACAAAGTGCAGCCCGTGCCTCGCCCTCGGGGAAAAGCTCCTTCTCCCCTTTTTGGAAGGAGGATAGCTTTCCTTTTTTGGAAAATGTTACTTCCATGGGCGCATGCAGAACATTTTTATGATCAAGCTCCATACGCTTTACGGTAAAGCGAAGCTCTTTTCCTTTCTTGTAATCACCCACCGCACCGCGGAAGTTGATCTTCTCATCCCCCGTGAAGAAGCGAAGTCCCAGATCACCCTTTTTCTTGCCCCAAGAGAAGGCGATCTCACCGGAAGAGGTGTCCACATCTCCCAGAACATATCCCTGGGGATCCGAAATGCTCCACTGAAAGGCGCGGATCAAGGCTGTTTTGGAATCCTCACTGATCTCGTGTGAAAAGGAAAGAGAAAAGCGTTTTTCTTCTCCCTCAGCAAAAGAAAGGGATGCCGAAACCTTGCCGTCTTTTTTTAAATCCTCTCCAAAGCGGATCTCGCCGTTAAGGAAAAGGTCCGAGCCGGCCATGGAAAGTGTCACTTTCTTCACATAACCCTTTTCGGTCAGTACCGTCAGGGAGGAAGCGCCGTCCTCAGCACTCATCTTTTTGCAAAAAGAGTCAAATTTTTCACCGGTACCCAATAAAAATGCCAAGGCTTCTTCCTCTTTTGCAGGATCGGGCTTTGCATCACAAAGAGCAGAAGTCAGCGTCAAAAGGGAGGAAACGGCTTCCTTCACTTCCTCTTTTTTTCCTTCCCTGGAAATTTGCGAGAAGAAGAGCATCAGCCCTTCGGGAGAAAACTGATAGATATTCTCCTTTCCTTCCTTGGTATTCTTTACCGTAAGAGAAGGAGA
This sequence comes from Eubacteriales bacterium, assembly GCA_045604665.1. Lineage (GTDB taxonomy): Bacteria > Bacillota > Clostridia > Oscillospirales > SIG627 > RGIG5579. The sequence continues at coordinate 3,596 of JAZUOK010000309.1, forward strand.
AGCCGCGCTCAGTGCTTCAGAAAGCGCATCGGATAAAGAGGAAACAGAACTTACTCCTTCTTCCGTCAGCGCAAGATATGTGCGGAGCAAAAGAAGATATTCTTCCCGGATTCCTGCATCGGTAAAGGCACTGTCCGAAACAGCGGAGGCAGCGCCCTGCCTTTGTGCCAAATATCCCTTTTTGGATTTCGGGTGTGTCATCGTAAGAAACTCTCCCGAAAGGGAAAATTTCGTTTCTTTTTTTCCTTTTTGGAACGAAAGAGATGCACCGCGAGGAAGATCGCCCACATGGACGATTTTTTCATCCTCTCCCTCCAGGGTAATGCTTCCGGATGAAAATGCATCTTTCACAAAAACGAGAAGATCTTCGTCTCCGAAAAGCGCTTCCTTTGTATTTTCCACACAGCGGTTAAGAGCATTTTTCGGCGAAAGATTTATGAAAAAGCCGATCAGAGTTGCAAAGAGCAGTACAAACGCAAGGAGTGCATAAAAAACGCCTCCGCGCAAAGCTTCTCTTTTTATTTTTTCATTGGCGCGATCCATACTGCCCTCCTTTCTTTTTTTGGTAACAGATCAAATGCATTTTATAAATTAAATTTTAAGGAACAATATTCTCTGTCATGATGGCCGTGGGTGTCTGGAGGCCGGGGATCTGAACATCCTCTTTCGGGTCGGTCAAAACAGAAAAACGCGCGGAGAATGCGCCCTCTACCCCTTCCTGGGTGCAGGTTCCGCTGACAGAATAGGTCACGGAAGAAAGAATACCGCTTTTTTGATCGATGGAAATGGTTCCCACCGCCTCCTGCATTTGATAGGTAGCCGCAGGAAGACCGC
>JAZUOK010000310.1:0-1999 GCA_045604665.1 Eubacteriales bacterium
GACCAAAAACAACCCCTGTCTCATCGGCGAGCCCGGCGTGGGCAAAACTGCCATTGCGGAAGGCCTTGCTCAAAAGATCGCCGCAGGAGATGTACCCGATACCCTTCGGGAGAAAAAGGTGGTCACACTGGACCTTGCCGCTATGGTAGCAGGCTCCAAATATCGGGGCGAATTTGAAGAGCGGATCAAAAATGTCATTGACGAGGTGATGGAAAACGGCGAGATCATTCTCTTCATCGATGAGATCCACACCATCGTAGGCGCTGGTGCTTCGGAAGGCAGTATGGACGCCTCCAACATTTTAAAGCCTGCCCTTTCCAGAGGAAAGCTTCAGCTCATCGGTGCCACGACCCTGGCAGAATACCGTACCATCGAAAAGGATGCGGCACTGGAAAGAAGATTTCAGTCCGTTTCCGTGGGAGAGCCCTCCGAGGAAGAGGCCGTTCTCATTTTAAAGGGCCTTCGGGAAAAATACGAAGCCCATCACGGCCTTAAAATCCCCGATGAAGCCATTGAAAGCGCGGTTCGCCTTTCTGCAAGATACATCTCCGACCGTTTCCTGCCGGATAAAGCGATCGATCTGATCGACGAAGCCGCATCTCGCAAACGCATCTCAAAGCTTTCCCCCACGGAAAAAGAAAAAGAACTGCAAAACGAAATTTTACTTCTTGAGGAAGAAAAAAAGAAAGCGGTTGCCGAGGAAGCCTATGAAAAGGCAGGAGAAAAGCTGAAGGAGATCCGCGAAAAAGAGGCCCTTTTGAAAAAGGAAAAGGAAAACCGCGGAAAGGACACGGAAAACGCCATCTCAGAGGAGGACATTGCAGAGGTTTTGACCCAGTGGACACAGATCCCCGTAAAATGTCTGATGGAAGAGGAGGCGCAGCGCCTTTCCCGTATGGAAGAGATCTTGGAAGAGAGGGTCATGGGTCAGAGAGAAGCGGTGGAGGCAGTCAGCCGCGCCATTCGCCGAAGCAGAACGGGACTGAAGGACCCCAAAAGACCTGTGGGCACCTTCCTTTTCACAGGCCCCACCGGCGTGGGCAAAACAGAGCTTTCCCGCGCCCTGGGCAGTGTTCTTTTCGGCTCGGAAACAAAATTGATCCGTGTGGATATGTCGGAATTTATGGAAAAGCATTCCGTGGCAAAATTCATCGGCTCCCCTCCCGGCTATGTAGGCTTTGACGACGGTGGACAATTGACGGAAAAGATCCGCAGAAACCCTTATTCCATCGTCCTGTTCGATGAAATTGAAAAAGCCCATCCGGATGTATTCAATATTCTTCTGCAAATGCTGGAGGACGGACAATTAACCGATTCCCACGGCAGAAAGGTGGACTTTAAGAACACCGTCATCATTATGACCTCCAACTGCGGCGCAAGTGACCTTGCAGTGAAAAAGACCCTCGGTTTTTCCACAGGGGATGAAAAGAAGGCACAAAACAGTGACGATGAAGAAAAGATCCGCCGTGCCCTGAAGGAAACCTTCCGTCCCGAATTTTTGAACCGCCTGGATGAGATCATCGTATTCCACCGTCTGGGAGAAGAGGAGATCTTCTCCATCGCAAAGAAAATGCTCGGGGAAGTGGCACTAAGGCTTCTGAACGCAAGAAAAATGACCTTGGAGTTTTCAGAGGATGTGGTGAAAAAACTGGCAAAAGAAGGCTTTGATCCCGTGTACGGTGCAAGACCGCTCCGTCGCGCCATTCAGAAACATGTGGAGGATTCCCTCTCCACCTACCTTCTTTCCTCCGCCTTCCGTGAAGGCGATCACATTCTTGCCACCCTTGACGACAAAGGAAATATTCTTTACAGCAAAAAAACAGAGGAATAAAGTATAGCAAAAGGCTTTGGAAAATCCAAAGCCTTTTTGTTTTTTATTTTGTCATTTTATACATTTCCTCTGCGGCAAGGCGTGCCTTGGCAACGGGGATCTTTTCTTTTGGGAAGCAGTAAAAAAGACGGTCCTTATTGCCGAGACTGATCACATCGCCGATCTCAT
>JAZUOK010000311.1:0-4907 GCA_045604665.1 Eubacteriales bacterium
TCCATCTTCTTGGCGGTACAAGGTCCGATAAAGATCACCGCGCCTTCGGGATCGGTCTTCTTAATGTATTTTCCCACCTCCGCCATGGGAGACAGATTGTGGGAGATCAAGGGAACAAGGTCGGGGAACTGACTTTCGATAAAGGCAACGAAAGCCGGACAGCAGGAGCTTGTTAAAAAGCCCTTCTCAGAAAGCTCCTTCGATTCCTTCTGTGCAACCAGATCCGCACCCAGAGCCGCCTCCACCACCGTGTGGAAGCCCAGTTTTTTCAGCCCCGTTACCACCTGCCCCGTTTTGGCGTAAGAAAACTGGCTGGAAATCGAGGGTGCCACCACTGCGTATACCCTTTTTCCGATTTGTACTTCTTTTAAAAGGCGAATGGCTTCCAAAATACCGGACTGATCGCTGATCGCCCCGAAGGGACACTGATATACACAGGCGCCGCAAGAGGTACACTTGGAATAGTCGATCTTTGCGGCGTTTTCCGCATCGATGCTGATCGCCTTGACCTTGCAGGCATTCTGACAGGGCCTTTTGCGGTTCACAATGGCGGTATAAGGGCAAACCTTGGCACAAAGGCCGCATTCCACGCACTTGGATTTATCGATGTGGGCCACATGGTTATGGTCAAACCAGATAGCACCCCTTCGGCAAACATCTTCACAGCGGTGTGCAAGACATCCGCGGCAGGAATCGGTCACATCGTACCCTGCGGCAGGACATTCGTCGCACGCAATGTCAATGACCTCGATCACACCGGGGATCGACTTGTTTCCGCCCATTGCCAATTTCACTCGTTCGGCAAGAATAGCTCTTTCTTTATAGATACAGCATCGCATGGTAGGCGTTTTTCCGGGAACGATGGTCTTTGGGATCTCTGTGATGTTTTCCAAAAGAGTACCGTTCCAGGCTTCTTTTGCCACCTCGCGCAATACCTTGTATTTCAAATGCTGAACTTTGGTATCAAATTTTCGCACTTCTTCTCCTTAAAAATAACTTACCTTAATTCGTTTGCCCATTTTTTTCAGACAAGCGGAAAGCTCCTCCACCAGGCTCATTTTAATGTTGAAATTGATGGGAAGATTCGGGTTTTGATGGGCAGGGTTGATGGCTCTGCCAACATAAAAATTGATATCGGTAGCCTCCTCGAAAAGCAGTCGGCAGATCTGGGATGCGCCGTCCTTCTGAAAGCACCAATCTTCATAAAACTTGTTTTCATCCAGATAGTCCTTGGCATATTCCAGCACCCGGTTCACGGTAACGATTCCTTCCGTAACCAGATCCACCCCTTCGATGTGGGCGATGGGGGGTACACCCGGACTTTGGAAATCCAGTGTCGCCTCCAGAGGTTTCCCAAGGTACTTTGCCGCAATGCCGGAGGTGGTACCGCCGCAGACAATGTGTTTTCCTTCTTTTGAGAAGAAAAGATTCATCATACGCTCCGCATCGTCACGGTTGTAGGGAGGTCCGAACAAAAGGTTCATAGGCTCTCGTTTGCGGATGCGAACCACGCAAGAGGAGGTATCATCGCCGGGTTTTCCGCCGTAAAGACGGTTGCACTCGTCCACCAGCATGGTGGCAAGGGTCTTTGCCGTGTAGCCTGCAGGAACGATGGTCTCAAAAAAGTCAATAATATTTTCTCTCTTCCAGCCGAAGTTGAAGGATTGACCGATGCCTGCATGGGGACAACCGTCGCTCATGGCAATGAAAACATCACCCTCCTGCAAGGAAATGACCGATTTGTAGATCTGCTTCCCACCGATATTCATTTCCGTTTTGGGATAATCTACATTTTTTTCATTCCGCAAAAAGATCACCTGGGGATTGTCGTACTGAATGATCTCCGCGGTTTCGTTGTTCTTTAAATGGATAATGGTAAAGGTAGAATACGCCACGCCTCGCACGGAACAAACAGGCAAGGTGGCGGCAATGGTCCCGACACATTCCTCCAAAGAAAGCCCTTCGGAGAGCATGGTAGAGATGATCTTGGAAGTTAAAGTGGAAAGAATATTTGCCTTCACACCGCTTCCAAGGCCGTCGGAAAGCACCACCACGGTAGAACGGTCACCCGATTCGATCACCTCAATGCGGTCGCCGCAAAGCTGCTCTCCTTCGTGATTGATAGACTTAAAGCCGATATCTGCGCAAAAATCATTCATTGGAAATAGACTCCTTGAGCTTACTCAGGGCGATCTTCGTTTCCGCAACGGTCTCACCCAAAAGGGAGGCGATCTCCTGTGCAACGCGCATCTGCTTTTCTACCACATTATCCGCTACCTCAAAGGTCTTTGAGCGCATACTGTCCTTTGCCTCGCGCTCGTTTTCCTCGTCGGTAATGTCACGCATAATGCAGATCAAAAGGCGGGATTCCCCATCAAAGGTTATGGTCTGCTCCACAAAGCGCTTGTATTCGGCAAGATAGGTGCGCAAATTCCGCACACTTCTGCCACTGTCACGCACACGGATAAAAGGCGCAGGATCCAGAATACGGATCACCTGATCCCCCAGAACATCGGATGCACTGCGCAGATTCATAATCCGCTTTGCGGCGGCATTGATCTGCTGAACCTCCAGCTGTACGTTCAAAACAAGGATCCCGTTGGGGGTATTTTTTACAATGGAATCGGAAAAGCTTTCCGCTCTCTCCTTCAAATAAGGCAGACACATAGAAACATCCGCCTTTCCGCGGAAAATAGCAACTGCCTTTTCACGGCAGGTGTTATAGCCGCAGGAGCCGCAGTTCAATTCCTGCTGAGGACTGTCTTTTCCCATCTGATGCAGGATCGCCGCCAGTTCCTCGTCGGAAGGTTCTTTTTCCTTAAGGTCAATAAAGGGAAATCCCTTCTGTAACAGATCTGCTTCGGGCTGAGGAACCTCAAAATCCTCACTGCCGGCGTAATTGTGAACGGTGGCGGTATCGCGAATGGAAGAATGGTGGTATTTTTCCATAATGGGGCCGCCTACACAGCTTCCTACGCAAGCACTCATTTCAATAAAGCAATTGTGGATCTTTCCCGAAATAATATCCTTGATGGCGGCAATGCAGTTTTCCACACCGTCAATGGCAAGGTATACATAATCGGAAGGCTTTTCGGTCATCGAGCCCAAAACACCGCCGGTGGTGGGGAAGAGTCTCGCTCTGCTTTTTTCCGTTTCATCGCCGCATATTTCAGGCACGATCCCTTCGCTCTTCATCCATTCGGAAAGCTCCTCAAAGGTCAATACTGCATCTACAATGCCTTCATAGCGGCTTGCCTCGTCCTTCTTGGATACGCAAGGGCCGATGAAGACCGTCTTCGCATCGGGAAATCTTTCCTTGATGGAACGGCAGTGAGCCTGCATGGGACTCATGACCGGAGCAAGATACAAAAGAGCCTGGGGATAGTGCTTCTGGATCAAAAGGTTGATGGAGTGACAGCAAGAGGAGATCAAAACATCCGTTTTATGCTCCGCCAGCATTTTTTCATATTCGCGCTTGACCACCGTGGCACCCAGTGCCGTTTCCTCCACATCAAAAAAGCCCAGTTTTTTCAAAGCTTTTCGCATAGAGTCGATCCCGGCGCCCTCGTAATTTGCCACAAAAGAAGGAGCAAGGCTGACGAATACCAGGTCTCCGGACTGGAGCAGTACCCGAACCTTTTCCACCTCGCTTGTGATCTCCTTGGCATTCTGGGGACATACCACAAAGCAATGTCCGCAAAGAATACACGCTTCGTGGATGATATGTGCCTGTCCTGCGGAAAAGCGAATCGCCTTTACCGGGCAGTGACGGATGCACTTATAACAGTTTTTGCAGTTTGATTTTTTCAATGTCAGATGTTTTTGCATTTATCCTCGCTCCTTTTCCAGCTTGCCTAAAATATGCTCTGCAAAAAAATCCTTGAAACCTTCTTTGGTGATACCCACATGGACATCGTCATCTACCTGGACCGTTACGCCGCCACGGTTACATTTTCCGATGCAAAGACTTCCCACCAGAACCACTTCGTTTTCCAATGCGTTTTCAGCAATGGCCTTTTGCATCATCACCGCGATCTCCTCCGATCCCTTCAGATGGCAGGAAGAGCCCACGCATACCTGTATTACCATAAATTCCTCCGAAACTTGAAAAGAGCAGGCGGATAGGGGCTATCCGCCTGTCAAACCGATCTTGGCCGATTATTTTTCTTCCTGTACCAGGGGCAAAACCTTTTCTTTGAAAAAGCGTCTTGCCTCCTCTGCCTTCACTGCAAATCTCTCTTCGCCGATCTTGACGGAAACGCCCTCGCGAGCGCAAGCTTGCATACAGAAGGAAGCGGAGATCTTCACCTTATCGTGAAGACCGTATTCCTCGATCAGATGCTGAAAGCTTCTGACCACATTGTTGGCACCGTTCAAGTGGCAAGAGGTTCCGATACAAACAGAAAGACTGATCATGCTTTTTTACCTTTTACATAATCTACATGGAGAAGCTCATGTGCTTTTCCGCCGATGATATCCTGATAAATGGTAGTCATAACGGGATTTTCTTCGCTTCTGCGAATGCTCAGAAGGCGATCGGCTTCATAAAGGCCTGCGCTTCTTTCCTTGCAGCCGTCCTTACCTGCGTAAGGCTGACCGCCGCCGTTGATACAACCGCCGGGACAAGCCATGACCTCAATAAAGTCAAAGTGCTCCCCTGCCTGCACTCTTTCCAAAACGCTCTCAGCGTTGCCGAGTCCGCTGACAACAGCGATCTTCAGTTCCTTCTCACCGTAAGAAACGGTAAATTCCTTAATATCCTGATTGCCTCTCTGTCCTGCATTGGCAACGGTCAGAAGTGCGGCGCGGCTCTTGTTGGAAACCACTCTGCGAAGAACAGCCTCGGTCACACCGCCGGTCACACCGAAAATAACGCCTGCACCGGAAATGGTAAGTCGGATCGTAGC
>JAZUOK010000312.1:0-2036 GCA_045604665.1 Eubacteriales bacterium
TAGGGAAGCACTTCCTCTGTTTCGGGGTCGATAGCCTCAATGATAAAGTGGTCCTCGTTAACGTGCATACCTGTCTGCTCAGAGCATTCGTAGGAAACACAAGGTCCCATTATCTCGGTAAGTCCGTATACATCGTATGCTTTGATATTAAGCATCTCTTCAATCTGGCGACGCATTTCTTCTGTCCAGGGTTCTGCGCCGAAGATACCTGCTTTGAGGAAGAGTGTCTTGGGATCGATGCCTTTCTCCTTTGCCCAATAGTGCTTCAAAACGGCACCCATCATTTCGTGGGGGGACTTGCAGGAGGAGAGGTGGGGGAGAAGCTGGCCGTAGTGGATCTCTGCGTAGTTGACCCATCCGGGAGAGCAGGAGGTAATCATGGGGAGCTTGCCGCCGTTCTTGATTCTGCCGAGAAGCTCGGTGGCTTCTTCCATAATGGTAAGGTCAGCTGCGAAGTTGGTGTCAAATACTCTCTTAAAGCCCAGTCTCTTCAGCGCTGCTACCATTTTACCGGTAACAGGAGTACCGATCTTCATACCAAATTCTTCGCCGAGGGCTGCTCTGACTGCGGGAGCAGTCTGTACGACTACATACTTGCCCTGAGCCATTGCTTCGTCAACCTTTGCAATTTCGCTCTTTTCCATCAAAGCGCCGGTGGGACATACGCTGACACACTGGCCGCACATGATACAGGGGCTCTTGTCAAAGGTTCTGTTCTGTGCAGGTCCGATAATGGTCTTGAATCCTCTGTTCTGGAAGGTAAGAACGCCATCACCGTGGGCGTTTGCACAGCGGGCAACACATCTGCCGCAGAGAACGCACTTGGAAGTATCGCGAACGATGGAGGGAGTCACATCGTCAAAGGTGGTTTCGGTCTGAGAACCGAGGAACATATCTTCTCTTGCGCCGGTGAGGTTTGCCACATGGAGAAGCTCGCACTTGTCGTTCTTTTCACACTGCTGGCACTTCATAGAGTGGTTGGAAAGAAGAAGCTCAACGGAGGCTCTTCTTGCAGAGGTTGCCCTGGGGGAGGAAATGATGATCTCCATACCCTCATTTACAGGATATACGCAGGAAGCAACCAGGCCTCTTGCGCCCACTACTTCTACGAGGCAAACACGGCAGGAGCCGCGGTTGCATTCGCCGTGATTGTATGCACAAAGAGAAGGAATTTCGTAGCCGCAAGCGCGTGCGGCTTCCAGAATGGTCATACCGGCTTCTACCTGATAGGAGATGCCTTCGATCTTAATATTTACTTTTGCCATTTTTCCGATTCCTCCTTATTTCTTTACGATAGCGCCGAACTTACAAGAAGAGATGCACATACCGCACTTGATACACTTATCTTCATCAATAAAGAAGGGCGTTTCACGAACCTTACCGCTAATGGCACCAACGGGACAAACTCTTGCACACAGGGAGCATTTTTTGCACTTGTCGGCAACGATCTCATATTTCATCAGGTTCTTGCAAACCTTTGCAGGGCAGGACTTGTCTTTGATATGAGCGATGTATTCATCACGGAAGGAGGCCAGAGTGGAAAGAACGGGGTTTGCTGCGGTCTGACCCAGCGCGCAAAGAGAACCGATCTTAATGGTGTTTGCAAGTTCCTCAAGCTCTTCCAGATCCTTCATGGTAGCCTTGCCGTCGGTGATCTTGTTCAGATACTCCAGAAGGCGCTTGGTACCGATACGGCAGGGAGAACACTTACCGCAGGACTCGTCGCAGATAAATTCCATATAGAATTTTGCAACATCTACCATACAGTTGTCTTCGTCCATAACGATGGCACCGCCGGAGCCCATCATAGAGCCCTTTGCAACCAGGTTGTCAAAGTCGATGGGGGTATCCAGATCCTTTTCAGTCAGACATCCGCCGGAAGGACCGCCGGTCTGAATTGCCTTAAACTTCTTGCCGCCGGGGATACCGCCGCCGATGTCATAAATAAGTTCTCTCAAGGTGGTACCCATGGGGATCTCTACAAGACCTACATTGTTGATCTTGCCGCCCAGAGCAAATACCTTGGTACCGCGGCT
>JAZUOK010000313.1:0-7697 GCA_045604665.1 Eubacteriales bacterium
TATCGTCAAATTTCTCCTCAAAGAATTTGAAGAAGACCCTGCAAAGATTTGGCAATCAAATATGTTTGGAAAATCTCTTTACGAGCTTGTAAACGAAGGCTTGAATACAAAACTGAATCACATGCCGCAGGATGCCAGAGCAAAGCTTGCTGAAACACTGCAAAAGATCATCAATGAGGGCAGCGGCGGTCTTATTTGTATCATTTTATAATAAACAGAAAAAACAGGGCAAAGCCCTGTTTTTTCTTTTAAAAATCCTTGAAAAAAAACAAATTGAATGATATAATAAATTGATTAGTTGTCTTTACAGCAAATCGGCTTAAAATATGCGCGAGGATGCTTGCAGACAGGACAAATTTCAGGGGCATTTTCCCCGGAATGTCTATGACCGCAGTTTTGGCAGATCCACTCTGTTTTTTCTCCTTTTGAAAAAACAGCTCCGTTTTCTACCATAAACCCATGCTTTTCAAAGCGTTCACGGTGCTCGCTCTCAATCTTCCCTACCATTTCAAAGGTTGCCGCAATAGCATCGAACCCTTCTTCCCTTGCCACCTTTGCAAAACCCGGGTACATTTCACAGCTTTCGTGCTTTTCGGCAGCCGCGGCGGCAAATAGATTTTTATCTGTTGTATTCAGACAATTCAAAAGCTCCAAATAGATTTCAGCATGTGCCTTTTCATTTTCAGATGTTTCCTTGAATATTGCAGAAATATTCTCAAAGCCATCCTTTTTTGCTCTTTTTGCAAAAAATTCATACAAGATTGCCGCTTGCGACTCTCCGCTGATCGCGCTTCTCAAATTTTGTTCCGTTTTACTCCCGATTAATTCCATTTTCATCCTCCTGTTTTTTCTTATTTTTTACAAACAGTTATCAAAATATGCAAAGGAATTTTTATGAATCTTTACTCCTCCAAAGAAATGACCGACCTTTTGGAAAGGCACGATTTCTTTTTCAAAAAGAATCTGGGTCAGAATTTTTTAATGAACGAAAGCGTTGCCTACAGGATCGCAACTGCCTCTCGGGAAACCTTACCCAGCGATAAAAAAACCTTAGCTCTTGAGATCGGCCCCGGTGCAGGCTCTCTTACCCTACAGCTTTCTAAATTATTTGATCAAGTACTTGCTCTCGAAATCGACCCTCATCTGATCGGCGTTTTGAAAGAAAGCCTGTCAGAACAAAGCAATGTTCTTGTCATTCACACCGATGCTTTGCTCTTTGATTTGAAAAAGATTGAAGAAATGTATCCGGATCATGAAATAGCTGTTTGCTCCAACCTCCCTTATTATATTACCAGCGAGATCATTATGAAGCTTCTTGAAAGTGCTCTTCCCATTGCATCCATCACTGTATTGATTCAAAAAGAGGCGGCAGCAAGATTGACATCAAAGCCCGGTGAAGATAACTTCGGAGCCATCACCGCCTCTGTTTCCTATTATGCAAAGGCAGAAAAGCTTTTTCTAGTGGGTCCCGGCAATTTTATTCCACGCCCCAAGGTTGACTCCTCCGTTTTAAGGCTGATCCCGCATACAAAGCCGCCTATCGATGTAAAGGACAAAAAGCTTCTTTTTCACTCGATACGGGCCGCTTTTTCAAACAGAAGAAAAATGCTTTCCAATACACTTTTTCCGCTTTTCACCGATAAATTTTCCAAAGAAGAAATTTCGGGTATTTTTCAACAGATCGGCATTGAACCCACCAGGCGCGGTGAAACACTCACCCTTGAAGAATACGCGCTTATCGTCAATACTTTTACAAAAAATGAGGAATAATAAAATGGTTAAAAAAATCTCTCTGTTTCTTTCGCTCTTACTTGTGGTTGCCCTTCTGGTTGTACCCGTCAGTGCCGAAGAGACAATTAACGATCTAAAAAGAATTTATAACAACCTTCAAACACATCTTTATATCCCCTATTATAAAGATTCCGAAAAGTTTCCTGCATATTCTCAAATGATGTCTGAGATCAAAACGCTGCTGAGCTCCGATGCCATTACCCAAGCTGAGATCTCAAAATATTACAATGAATTAAGAACGGTATATTCTGCGCTGATGCGTGATACCTACGATTATTCTTCTTTAGAAACGCTTCTTCAGTCCTACGATGCGCTTGATTCCTCAATTTTCACTCCGGAAAGCTGGAAAAAGCTTCTCAGCGTTCGCGACGCCGCTCAGAAGGAATTGGATGCTCCTACTCTTTTTACTCGCAGAAGCGATATTACTGCAAAGCAATATGCAGATTATACGCAAAAACACATCCAAACCTATGTGGACGATTTCGGTTCCGCTTTTAATGAATTGGAGCTTCTTGAAAAACCGGAGCCAATGACAAAAGAATACCTTTCAGGCTATAAAACTTACATTGACTTCTGTGCAAGAGAATCTCTTTTAGGCAGCACAAACGCTTGGATGTCTTTGAAAAATGCATTGCAAACAGCAAATAACACTCTTGAAAGCGAAAACGCAAGCCAAACGCAGCTTGAGACCTCCTATTTGAACCTCTTTTCTACTTATTCTTCTGCTTGCAGTGAAGCCTATCCCTTTGAAAGCTCCCGAAAAATCATCAGCGACTTTGAAAAGCTTTCCTCAGAAAATTATTCAGAGGCAAGCTGGGAACGCTACAAAAATGAAATAGATCTCTTAAAAGAAAAAACAGAAAAAATCCCCTTTTTCTTTATTCCTCTCGGAGCAAGTAAAGAGACTTGCAAAAAGATTCTTGAAAACTATCAAAACAGTTTCACCAAGGATTCGGATAAGCTTCAAAATATTCTGATTCCGATTGAAACCTACAATGAGCTTGCTAAGCTATGCAAAAACTACAAAGACCTGACCGTTACGGAAGGTCTTGCGATCAAGTTAGGCTATCTAAACAACGCTGTAAAAAGCGGCGAAGAGGTTTTGGAAAATAAGCTCTCCTCTTTGAGCGACTTTGAAAAAGCAATAGAAGCCATTGAAACCGCAAAGGAAGACTTGGACCTTGCAGAAAAATTCTTGCTGGAAGAGCAGAGCAAAACAAAAAAACAAGATACCCCTACCGCAAGACTTATTTTGATTCTTACAATCGGCGTTTTGATCTTATCCTTCGGTGCCGCCATTCTTCTTTCTCGCTACTATTTTGGAAAGGTAAATTGGAGAAAATGATTTCGATTTACAAAATTGCTGAAATTTTTGCATCTATGGAGCCCAAGTACGAACCTTTGATCTCCCAATCAAAGCCATACTTGTGGAATGATACCGAAACCGATATTGACTGCGACCTTTCCGTTTCACCTGAGACCTACGCTGCCTACAAAGCAAGGTATCCGGATGCCGAAAATTCCTTGATTGAATATATGGAGACCGGTTCCGTATTTTACCGCTCATTGATTTCACATGCCGGCTTTCTTTTGCATGCTTCGGCGGTGGTTTATGAGAATAAAGCATACCTTTTTTCTGCACCGAGCGGAACGGGAAAATCCACGCACACATCACTTTGGCTCAAAGAATTTCCCGGTTCGGAAATTTTAAACGATGATAAACCTGCCATCCGTATTTTTGAGGACGGTATCTATGTATACGGCACTCCCTGGAGCGGAAAAACCGATCAAAGCATCAATCGCAAAGTACCGCTGCAAGGAATTGCCTTTTTAGAGCGTGGCACTGAAAATAAAATTTCCCCTATGCCCGGTTTCAACGCGCTGACAAATCTATTGAATCAAACGATTCGCCCCGGCGAAAAAGAATGCGCAAATAAGCTTTTGGATCTGATCAATCAAATTATCAAAAAAGTACCGATCTATCGCTTTTCTTGCAATACAGACCCTTCCTCTGCCCACATTTCATATGAAACTATGTCAAAAGGAGAAGTAAAATGAAAATTAAAGAAGGTTTTTTGCTCAAAGAAGTTGCAGACAACTATGTAGTCGTTCCTGTAGGAGATGTTTCTTTCAACGGAATGCTCTCCTTAAATGAAACCGGTTATTTGATTTGGAAAAAGTTGGAATCCGGATGCGAGGAGGAAGATATTCTTAAGGATTTCCTTTCTGAATATGAAGTCAGCGAAGAAAAAGCTAAAGAGGATATTTCTATTTTCGTCGGCAAATTAAGAGAAGCAGGACTTCTCGATGAATGAAAATGTAAAGGTCAAGTTTCAGGACCTTTTTCCGATTTTCAAAGAAACCATCGATGCCGGAAAAACCTTTTCCTTTTATGCCACGGGTGTCAGCATGCGCCCTTATATCATCGGTGGCGAGGATTTCGTCACACTGGGCCCTGTTACAGACAAGCTTTATAAAAACGATATTATTTTTTACAAAAGGGAAAATGGGCAATTTGTTTTGCATCGAATTGTAAAAGTCAAACAAGAAGGTCAGATCATTCTTTGCGGTGACAATCAATTCACACTGGAAAAAGATATTTCATCTGAACAAATTCTTGCCAAACTTATCAAAATTGAAAAGAAAAATAAAACAGTTTTTCCGGAAGATTTTCCCAGTCGCCTATGGTGCTTATTCCTTCCTGTAAGACGATTTATGTTAAAAACCATATTCCTTATGAAAGTGTTCGTAAAAAGACTTATCAAGAAATCTTCATAAAAGCGGAGCGTTTTTTATGCAAATCATTAAAACAGGTCATAAAAAGAACTCATCTTTGAAATCCTTTTTCATTCACATTTTTCAGGACCATTTGTTTGAAAATGCCGCTACTTTGTCGTATTATTTTTTGTTTTCGGTATTTCCCATGGCGATCTTCGTCAGTGCTGCATTTTCGAACCTAAACATTTCAACGGAAAGCATTTCTTATCTTTCCAGAATCATTCCTGAACAGATCTTATCCCTCTTTCAAAGTTACCTGAAAGAAACAACACTTGGAAACACACCAACTCTTATTTTTGTAGGCTCTCTTTTAACAATCTATTCCGTTGGAAAAGTAATCCAAACAATGAAGAGAAAATTTCGACTTTCCTATAAAGTTGACCCGCAAATCTCCTTTGTAAAAGAATGGTGTGTATCCCTTGTTTTCGTGGTTCTTTTTCTCATTTCCTTTTATGCGACCTTGATTTTGATCGTAATCGGCAATAATATTATCCGATGGATTACCCTGATCTTACCGGGTATCGGGAACATTCTCCCCTTTGTGCATTTTATTCGATATGCTACGGTCGCTGCATATCTTGGTTTTGTGCTTTTCGGCCTATATTATATCTTGCCGGGCGTAAAACAAAAGATACTCTTTATTTTTCCCGGAACACTATTCGCTTTGCTTGGATGGATCATTATGTCCTGGCTCTTCTCATTTTATTTTAATCAAGTCAGTGACTATACTTCCCTTTATGGTTCTCTGAGCACCATTATTGCCTTGCTGACCTGGCTTTTCCTATTGAATATCATTTTGCTTTTGGGCGCAAGGATCAACTCATATATTTATCTTTTGGATATAGGTAAAAACCATGATCAACACAACCCTTTGTTACATTGAAAAAGACGGTAAGTATTTACTGCTTCACCGTATCAAAAAGAAAAATGATGTAAATCAGGACAAATGGGTCGGAATCGGCGGAAAATTTGAAGACAAAGAAAGCCCCGAGGACTGTATCATCCGTGAAGCAGCAGAAGAAACCGGGCTTACTTTAAACAAACCAATTTATCGCGGAATCGTTACCTTCATTTCAGATCGTTTTGAAACGGAATGGATGCATCTCTTTACCTGCGCAGATTTCAAGGGCAAGATCAAAGAATGCGATGAAGGTGTTTTGGAATGGGTTGATAAAAAAGCTCTTTACGAAATGCCCATTTGGGAAGGCGACAAGATCTTCTTAGAGCTTTTAGAGAAAGATGTCCCCTTTTTCTCTCTGAAGCTCAGCTATGTTGGCGACACCCTTGTAGATGCGGTGCTAAACGGAGAAAAGGTCAGATGAAAGAAAAAATACTGGTCAGTGCCTGTCTTTTAGGAACTCCTTGCCGATATGACGGGAAGTCTAAAAAATGCAATCAGATCGATAAACTCCGAGAAAGATTCGATTTAGTGCCTGTTTGTCCCGAGGTATTGGGCGGTCTTAATACCCCAAGACTCCCCTGCGAGATCATAGAAGGCAAAGCCATTCGTTCTGACGGAAAAGATATGACCCCTTTTTACGAAAAAGGGGCAAAAGCATCTCTTGAAATAGCAAAAAAGGAAGGCTGTAAATTTGCAATCCTAAAAGAAAAAAGTCCCTCCTGCGGAAGTCATTTTCGATATGACGGCACTTTTTCAAAAAAACTCATCAAAGGACAAGGAATCACATCAAGACTTTTTTCAGAGCACAACATTCAAATTTTTTCGGAAGAAGAAATTGATTCTATATTATAAAGCATAAAAAAACACGGTGCAATGCACCGTGTTTTTTATGCTTCCATTTCCTTCATTTTATCAAGGAAATCCTGATAAGGACCGTCAAAATCGAAGATCTTGCCATCTTTAATTTGAATAATACGATTTGCTACTGTGCTGACCATTTCAAAGTCATGAGAAGAAAAGAGAACATTTCCTTTAAAGTTATTCAGTCCGTTGTTAACAGCAGTAATGGATTCCAGATCCAAGTGGTCTGTAGGCTGATCCAGCATCAATACATTGGAGCCAAAAAGCATCATACGGGAAAACATACAGCGAACCTTTTCTCCACCGGATAAAACACCCACAGGCTTGAATACACTTTCGCCTGAAAAAAGCATTCTGCCGAGAAAACCTCTGAGATAGGTTTCGGTCTGATCCTTTGACCAAACTCTCATCCAGTCAAGGATGCTTTCTGTATGACCGTCAAAAAAGGCGGAATTGTCGTGGGGGAAGTAAGAAAGCGAGGTGCTGATTCCCCATTTATAGCTGCCTTCATCAGGCTCGATCTCTTCATTTAAAATGGAAAAGAGGGTTGTAATAGCAATTTCATCTCCGACAAAAGCAACCTTATCCTCTTTTCGAAGGGTGAAGGAAATATGATCAAGAACCTTAACACCGTTTACTGTTTTGGAAAGAGAATCTACAGTCAGAATATCCTTCCCTGCTTCCCGATCCATTTCAAAGCCGATAAAGGGATAGCGTCGGCTTGAAGCCGGAAGCT
This sequence comes from Eubacteriales bacterium, assembly GCA_045604665.1. Lineage (GTDB taxonomy): Bacteria > Bacillota > Clostridia > Oscillospirales > SIG627 > RGIG5579. Next base: position 7,068 of record JAZUOK010000313.1, read on the forward strand.
CTTCAATGGTAAGCTTATCAAGAAGCTTTCTGCGGCTGGTAGCCTGACGGGATTTGGATTTGTTCGCAGAAAAACGGGCAATAAAGGATTGCAGTTCGCGAATCTTTTCTTCGTTCTTTTTATTCTGCTGCTTGATCATGCGCTGTATCAGCTGGCTGGATTCATACCAAAACTCGTAGTTACCAACATACATTTTGATTTCGGAAAAGTCGATATCCACAATGCCGGTACAAACATTATTCAAAAAGTGTCTGTCGTGAGAGACCACAAGAACCGTACCGTAGTAATCCGCAAGAAAATCCTCAAGCCAAGCGGTTGCATCCAGATCAAGGCCGTTGGTAGGCTCGTCAAGAAGAATGATCTCTGGATTGCCGAAAAGAGCCTGCGCAAGCAAGATCTTCACCTTTTCACTTTCCTTAAGTTCCGACATGGTCTGGTATAAAACATCTTCGGAAAAGCCAAGCCCTTGAATCAAACGGGATGCATCGGACTCTGCTTCCCAGCCGTTCATCTCAGCAAATTTATACTCAAGCTCCGAAGCTAAAATACCGTCTTCATCCGTAAAGTCTTCTTTTGCATAGAGGGCATCTTTTTCTTTCATAATGCGGTAAAGCTCGGAATTTCCCATAA
>JAZUOK010000314.1:0-5199 GCA_045604665.1 Eubacteriales bacterium
CCTTGGCAATAAGCTCTGTAAGCTCCATTTGGATATGGCAGACGAATTTGCAAACCGCGTCTTGAAGGTGCTTGAGAATATGACCCCCGTGGAAAGCGGCAAGGTGCGTATTGATACCCTTCGCATGGAAGAGCCTGTGCAGAAGGACAGCGAAGAAAGACGATTAGGCGCCATTGAATGGGCAAGAGCCTCTGCAGAGGACCGTCCCGAGGTTCTCAAAAAGCACGGCTTTGACTCTATGTACGAAGCCATCGCCATCAATACCCGTGCAAAAATGAAGCCTGTAGACGAGCTTCACATCACCGCCCTTTCCTTCGGCGATATTGCCTTTACCACCATGCCCTTTGAGGCATTCGACCAGAACGGCATTCAGATCCGTAAGGCTTCTCCCTGCAAAATGACCTTTACCTGCGCATATTCCAACGGCGCACTGGGTTATATGCCTGCAGAGGAGATCTTCCCTCACGGCGGATACGAGGTTTATGTATCCCGCTTTGAAAGAGGCACCCCCGAAAAGTGCGTAAAAGAGCTTATTCGTATGCTGAATGAGCAGAAAAGCCTTGACTGATCGGAGAAAACCATGAAAAGACTCTTTGCCCTTCTTCTTGTCCTGATCCTTGTTTTCCCTCTCATATCCTGTGCTTCTTCTTTGTCGGATGCACCGGCTGAAGAAGAAAAAAAGGAAGAATCTATCCAGAACAGCGATAAAACCGAAAAAGATGAACCCATCACCTACCCCGGGGTATTCTCCGTGGGCTTCGGCAGAGAAGAAATGAACCCCGTCACTCCCGTTACCCTGACCCTGGGCGGCATATCCACAGGAGTAAAGGAAGACCTTTTCGCCACCTGCATTGCGGTGCACGACGGGGAAAAGACCGCCCTTTTCTTCCACATGGATATGAAGGAGACCCCAAAGGTCATCTTTGATGCCTGTGCCGCAAAGATCGGGGAAAAATTCGGCATCTCCAAAGACCATATCATTATGACAAGCACCCATACCCACGCATCGCCCCACACCACCAGGCAAGATCCGGGGAACATCAAGTGGCGCATGAAGCTTACCAATTCCGTTCTTACAGCAACGGAGGCGGCCCTGCGCGACCTTTGTCCTGCCAAGATCTTCACTTCCACGGGAGATACCACAGGCTTTGCCTTCTCCCGAAGACTGAAGCTTTTGGACGGCAGCTATAAAATGAACCCCAAGGCAGAGGATAACCCTGTTCAATACGAGGTGGAGGCTGATCCCGAGCTTCGGGTGATCCGTTTTGAACGGGAGGGCAAAAAAGATGTGATCCTTGCCAACTGGCAGAGCCACTACGGTGCAGGGGGCTCACAGATCACAAGCGATTTTGTCTATCATATGAGAAAAGGCGTGGAAGAAGAGATGAATGCTCTTTTTGCCTACTTTAACGGCGCTTCCGCAAACCTTTCCCTTCATCACTACCTTGGTAAAAACACTTACGCCACTTATGTGGAAACGGGCAAAGCCCTTGCAAGAGTGGTGCAGAGTGCAGTTATGAAGGAAGCGGCTGTGGAAAGCGGAAAGATCAAGTCTCGCCACATGGATATGCAGGGCCAGGTGATTCAGGACAGCGAGGAAAGACAAAGTCAGGCAAAGGAGATCGTTTCCGCCTCCGGCACCCAGCAGCAGACTCTGATAAAACAGTACGGCTTTGAATCCATTCACGAAGCAAACTCCACCAATACCCGCGCGACCATGGAAGAGATCACCCCCATTCCGCTGACGGTGATCACCTTCGGTGATATTGCCTTTGCCGCAAACCCCTTTGAACTTTTCGATATCAGCGGAAAAGAGATCCGCGACGGCTCTCCCTTTCAAATGACCTTCAACTGCTCTTATTCCAACGGGCACCTTGGCTATATGCCTCCTGATGAGATCTTCCCTCACGGCGGCTATGAAGTGGTAAAGGCCTTCTTTGTCTCGGGCACCGCTGATAATGCAGTCGCGGAAAGTGTTCGTATGCTGAATGAATGTAAAAACGAAAATTGAGTGAGGTACTGTTATGAATTATAAGTTTGCCCTTCCCAAAGAGTTTTCCACAGGCTTCGGCAGAAAAGAAATGAACCCGGATATGTCCGTTCTTCTGACCCTGGGCGGCTATTCCACCGGTATGCTGGATAACATTTACGCTACCTGCGTTGCCGTATCCGACGGAAAAGAGGTGGCTCTTTTATACCACATGGATATGAAGGAGACCCCCCGAAGCATTTTTGACCCTTGTGCCGAGGCCATCGAGGAAAAATTCGGTATTCCCAAAAAGAATATTATTATGACTTCCACCCACTCTCACACCTCCCCTCACACCACTGCAAACCACGAGGGGAATATCCGTTGGCGTGAGATCCTAAAGGAAGCGGTAATAAACGCCGCAGAGGAGGCGCTCGGTGGCTTTGCCCCTGCAAAGCTTTATATGTCAAAGGGCGACACCACAGGCTTTGCCTATGTACGCCGCTGTCTTTTGGCTGACGGCACCTACCGTATGAACCCCAGAAAAATGCATGGTCCCATTCGACAGGAATCGGTAGCCGACCCCGAGCTTCGCGTTCTCCGTATGGAGCGTGAAGGGAAAGAAGATATCGTGATGGTCAGCTGGCAGAGCCACTACGGCTGCGGCGGCACCGAAATGACCTCGGATTTCGTTCATCACCTCCGTGAGAATACGGAAAAGGCTCTTGGTGTAAAAATCGCTTATTTTAACGGCGGAAGTGCCAATATCAATATGATCGATTTCGTCACCAGAAAAGTGGGTGACTATGCCGAGATCGGCCGCGGTCTTGCGGATGTGGTAAAAAAGGCCTTGAAAAACGAGACGGAAATCGAATCCGGCTCCCTTCAGATCAATCAGTTTGATATGATCGGCAAGGTAAAGCAGGATCCTCCCGAGAGGATCGCCCAGGCAAAAGAAATTTTGTCTACCTCCGGCGAGGAACAAACTGCCCTCATTGAAAAATACGGCTTTGAATCCATTCACGAGGCCTATCCCACCTGGTCAAGAGCCCAGATGGGCAAGGAATATATCATTCCTCTTTCTGCCATCTCATTCGGCGATTTTGCCATTACCGCAAATCCTTTTGAAATGTTTGATATGAACTGCAGAGACATCAGAGAATGCTCTCCTTATAAAATGACCTTCGCCTGTGCTTATTCCAACGAGCACTTAGGCTATATGCCTCCTGCAAGGATCTTCCCTCACGGCGCGTACGAGGTGTTCAAGGCCTTCTTCGTTCAGGGCACCGCCGACGAGGTGGTTGTGGAAACGGTTCGTATGCTCTGTGAAAACTTTAGAAATGCCCGGAAAGGAAATTAAAATGAAAAAAATTCTTGCACTTCTTTTAGCCCTTGTGATGCTCTTTAGCCTTGCTTCCTGCGCTTCCTCTCTAACGGAAGAGCCCTCGGGGGACAGCACTCAGAAGGAAGAAAACAAAACCGATAACAACAATGAAGAAGATGAGGATGCCCCCATCGAATATCCCGACGAATTTTCTGCCGGCTTCGGCAGAGAGGAAATGGTGCCCAATCTCCCCATCAAGCTTGGTAACGGAAACACGGGCGAGACCATGGCCGATACCCTTTACGCCACCTGCGTAGCAGTACACGACGGGGAAAAGACCGCTCTCTTCTTCCATATGGATATGAAGGAAATGCCCGAAGCCATTTTCGACAAAGCTACCGAGCAGCTTACAAAAGAATTCGGGATCCCTGCGGAAAATGTGATCATGACCGCAACCCATACCCATGTGGCACCTCACACCTCCTCCGATGAAGCAAATAACATCCGCTGGAGAGGCACCCTTTACGAAGCAGTGGTTTCCGCTGCCGAGCAGGCACTGCGGGATCTTGTTCCCACTGAGGTTGCAGTAGGAACGGGCGACGCTACGGGCTTCACCTTTGTGCGCCGCTATCTGATGAATGACGGCACCTATAAATGGATCCCCGGCAGAGGAAGTGACATCAAAGCTCCCGAATCCGCCGCCGATCCCGAGCTTCGTACCATTCACTTTATCCGTGAAAACGCCAAAGACATCGTGATGGCAAACTTCCAGACCCACTACTGCGGCGATTCCAAGGGAATTACCTCCGACTTTGTTCATTATCTTCGCCAGAGTGTAGAAAAGGATATGGATATGCACTTTGCCTACTTTAACGGCGGATCGGCGAATATCAGTGCCAAAAACTATATGGGCGACAGCCCCTATGCCTCTATGTCAAAGCTTGGCCCTGCCCTGGCAGAAGTGGTAGCAAAAGCCGTAAAGAACGAGGAAAAAGTGAAGACCGGTCCTCTCGAAATCTGCCAGAAGGATCTTGAAGGCACCGTTCGCATTGACAGCGCAGAAAAAAAAGAGGGTGCAATTGAATGGGCAAAGGCAATCGGAAAAGAAAAGGATGCCCTTCTCTCAAAATACGGCTTTGCCTCTCAGTACGAAGCAATTGCCGTCAATGCCCGCGCGGCCATTGCAGAAGGAAGAGCTACCAACCTGATTCCTGTAACCGCCATCTCCTTTGGAGATGTTGCCGTGACCGCAAACCCCTTTGAAATGTTTGATATCAGCTGCCGTGAGATCCGAGAGGCTTCCCCCTTTAAAATGACCTTTACCTGCTCTTATTCCAACGCCCATCAGAGCTATATGCCCCCCGATGAGATCTTCCCCCACGGGGAGTACGAGGTGTATGTATCCCGCTTTGAAAAAGGCACTGCGGAAATGACCGTAAATGAGATCGTTTCCATGCTCAACGAGCAGAAAAAGTAATCGAAAAAATATAAAAATCCAAAAGGCACACTTCTTTTACCGGGAAGTGTGCCTTCGTTATATTTACTCAAATAGAATTGGCAAAAACCTTTTAAAAAAATATGGTTGGCGCTTTGCGCCAAGATCATTTTCCGCTTTTCTTTGCAAACTCCTCATCCACCACGAAAGCGGTTCACGGAACGCGTTGTCACCGTGATTTTCATCCTCCCATTCGGTCGTCAAAAATCGGGTGACTGCCGTCGAAAACACATGGAAAATGCGATAACATCGCATTTTCTCGATTTCCGCTCCCTCAGGGGAAGGCTTGAATGGTAATTTTTTTACCTATCCGTAGGGACCGGAGGCTCACGCTACGCTACGCATAAGTTCTGCCAACCAATCAAACGGCGGCTTCGCCTTGTTCTCTTGGGGCTTCACTTATCTCCGACG
>JAZUOK010000315.1:0-2899 GCA_045604665.1 Eubacteriales bacterium
GATACTATGAACTCATTGCTGAATTTGCCATAGAAGGCGGCTTTGATATTTTAGGTCATTTTGATCTCATTAATAAATTCGGTCTTTTTGATGATGAAAATGAGACTTACCGAAAAATTGCTTTGGAAGCTTTGGATGAAGTCTTAAAAAAGGATGTTTTTATTGAGGTAAACACCGGAGCCATTTCAAGAGGCTACCGAAAAGACCCTTATCCTCATCGCTTTTTCCTTGAATATATCAAGGAAAAAGGCGGAAAACTGGTTCTGAACGGGGATTCCCACAGTGCCGATTCCCTGGATACCCATTTTGATGAATCGGTAGAAATGCTGAAAGAGATCGGCTTTGACTCTCTTTGGCAGCTGAGAAAAAACGGTTGGAAAAAGATTTTGTTAAAGTGAAAAATAAAGAAAAGGAGAAGAAAACATGAATTTTTTTGAAGAGTTGAAACAGTATGACGAGGAGCTGTATGCCGCTTGCGACAGAGAGCTTTCCCGTCAAAAACATAATATTGAACTGATCGCTTCCGAGAACATTGTATCGAAAGCAGTTCTTCTTGCTGCAGGAACGGTGCTGACCAATAAATACGCAGAAGGCTATCCCGGAAAGAGATATTACGGCGGCTGTGAGTATATTGATGAGGTGGAAACCCTTGCCATTGAACGAGCAAAGAAGCTTTTCGGCGCCGACCATGCCAATGTACAGCCTCACTGCGGTGCTTCTGCAAACCTTGCGGTATTTCTTGCATTGGTTCAGCCCGGTGACACGGTAATGGGCCTTTCCCTTGCTCACGGCGGACACCTGTCTCACGGTTCTCCTGCCAATATCTCCGGTAAGCACTACAACATCGTTTCCTACGGTGTGGATGAAAAGAGTGAAGTTCTGGATTATGAAGCCATTCGTCAGAAAGCCCTTGAATGCAAGCCGAAAATGATCATTGCAGGTGCCTCGGCTTATTCCCGTACCATTGATTTTGAAAAGATCGGACAGATCGCAAAAGAAGTCGGCGCATATTATTTAGTAGATATGGCACACATTGCAGGTCTTGTTGCGGCAGGACTTCATCCGTCTCCCGTGCCTTATGCAGATGTGGTTACTACTACCACGCATAAAACCCTGCGCGGTCCTCGCGGCGGCTTGATCCTTTGTAAAGAAGAGTTTGCGAAGACCATTGACAAGGCGGTATTTCCCGGTCTTCAGGGCGGTCCCTTGGAGCACATTATTGCCGCAAAGGCGGTTTCCTTTGCAGAGGCAATGAAGCCTGAGTTTGTGGAATATCAGAAAAAGATTATGGAAAATGCTGCAGCGCTTGCAGAAGCAATGGAAAAGGAAGGTTTCCGCGTGGTTTCCGGCGGTACGGATAACCACTTGATGCTTATTGACCTTCGCAACTTTAAGGTAACCGGTAAAGAAATGCAGGCGAGACTGGATGCTGTGCACATTACCGTGAATAAAAATGCCATTCCCGACGACCCCGAAAGCCCCTTTGTAACAAGTGGCATTCGTTTGGGTACTCCTGCTGTAACAAGCCGTGGCTTTGGCGTGGAAGAGATGAAAAAGATCGCCGTTTGGATCCGCGATATTGCGGTAGATTTTGAAGGCAACCGCGAAAGAGTTTCTGCCGAAGCGCAGGCACTTTGCGAAAAATTCCCCATTTACGAGGACTGATATGAAACTGATCATTGCTTCCGGTAACAAAGGAAAGCTCCGTGAGATCCGTGCTATTTTGGGAGAAAAATTCGATGAGATCCTTTCTATGAAAGAGGCAGGGATCGATCACGAAACGGTGGAAGACGGCAAGACCTTTATGGAAAATGCCTATAAAAAGGCCTTTGAGATCGCAGAAATTTCCGGCTGTCCTGCCCTTGCGGATGACAGCGGTATTTGCGTAGATGCCCTTGACGGAGCACCGGGGATCTTCTCTGCCCGTTTTTGCGGCAGACACGGTGATGACGATGCCAACAACCGCCTTTTGGTAGAAAAATTAAAGGGCGAAACAAACCGAAAGGCCCATTATACCTGTGCCATCGCGCTGGCTTACCCTTCTACCTTTGAAGACGGAAAACGAAGTGGAAAAGCTTTGTTTGCCGAAGGGTATCTTCACGGCGAGATCATCGACGAGCCCCGTGGGGACGGCGGCTTCGGCTACGACCCTTATTTTTATCTTCCCGAATACGGCTGTACTGCTGCTGAGCTTTCCCCGGAGGAAAAGAATAAGATCAGCCATAGAGCAGAAGCACTTAAGAACCTTTTAGAAAAGCTTTGATTTTGGAGGTTTGTATGAAGAAGAAAATTTTGGCTTTGTGCACGACAATTTTTGCGCTCATACTTGAAATGACCCCCTATGGCGCAGTTCTTTATTTTGGAAATCCCGATGGAGAGCCCTTTCGAAAAACTTATTCGTACTTTAGCCTTGTCCCGTATGGATATGCTGTGTTCTTTCCTCTGTTAACGGCGATCCTCACTGCTCTTTTGTTTGTTTTCCTCGTTCTTTCCATTGTGAAAAAGAGCAAAAAAATAGAAAGTACTGCGTTCTATCTCTCCTTTGTGAGTGCGATTTTTTCCTTTTTGCCGCTCGTTTACGGGATCCGATACTTTTCCCTTGTGGGCGCAGGAATCAGCCTTTTTCTTGTGATTACAAGTGTTTTCCTCTTTCAGAAGGATAGATTAAAGTAAACAAAAAACACCCTTTGGGGTGTTTTTTTGTAGGGAAGATCGTGATAAAAATTATGTTTCAGGCAGAAGAAAAGGTATTGCATTAAAACTTTCTTCGCTTTCTTCTTTTTCAAAAGAAGAAAGAAAAAAGAGCAGATCATTATAGTGTCACTCTAAAGGACAGTTTTCAGAAATACGGCATATCTCGAAAGAGGTATGCCGTATTTTGCGTTTGTAAGTCGGAGGC
>JAZUOK010000316.1:0-13292 GCA_045604665.1 Eubacteriales bacterium
TCCTTCAGACAGAGCGCGCCAACCTTTTCACCGGGAGCATTTTTGGAAACCACCTTTGCACCGCAGTTGCAGCCGGAAAGAATGGTAGCACCCACGAAAACAGGGTCGCAAATTCTCTGGAGAACATTGTCCATGCTGAATACATTGACCCATTCCACGCCCATCTCGGTCAAATTTTTGTCAAGTCCTGCCTTCATCAAGGATTTAAACCAGCCACCGTTTCCGTTGGGGGAGAGGGAAAGCGTTCCTTTTCCTTCCAGGTAGATCTTTCCGTTAAAATCGCAGCTGGGAGCCATATCCTGGCGGAAGAAGAGGATCTTCTCTTCGGGATATCCGAAATAATTCTTTTCCTTTAAAAAGCGGCGTGTTTCCACATCGTTCTTATCGGATGTCATGATCACAAGCGGGAAAAAGCAGCCTGCTTTTTTGCATACATCCAGCATATTTCCGATCTGTGCCTGGAAAATGTAAAAATCACGGGTTACACCTAAATTGTAGCTACCCTTGGGTCCGTCAAAACCAAGTCTCGTACCTTGTCCGCCGCCCAAAAGAAGTGCTGCAACCTTGCCCTGACGAATTGCTTCAAGGCCTACCTTTTCAAATTCATCTTTTTTCTCACGGATCTTATCGATTTCAAGAGCACCCAAGGGAGAGAGCGCGCCTTCCTTATCGTCGGTCTGCTTGTTTTGATCTTTGTTTTTCAAAGCCTCAAGAAGAGAAAAATCTGCATCGTTGATTTGATTTTCCAAATTCTTTTTTTCCTCGTCGGAAAGTTCATTATAGAAGCGAAGAAGGTGTTCTTGTCCAAATTCCTTCAAACGGTCAAAATTTTTCATATATGCTCCTTCTAAAGTGGATTTTATTTATTCTATCACGAAGGAGAAGAGCTTGTCAATTAAATAAAATAAGAATGCAAAAAAATAAAAAAAACACTTGATTTTTTTTAAAAGCTATGATACAATGAGATGTAATTATGTGTTGGTGTGTTTATATTTATTTTTTGTGAGGTGATATATGTTGAAAAAATATGAATCTCCCGATCTCTTTGTAATTAATTTTCATTCAAGCGATGCTTTGTGTGCCAGCTATCCCGGTAGCGGTGATGATGTAGTAACACCTGTGTTCCCCATTTCGCTTGATGAGGCAGACATTTATTAAGATGGAAAAATAAAAACGCTTTGCGATTTCGCAAAGCGTTTTTTATTGTCTTCATTCTTTTTTAGGGATTTCGTTTTCGGGATGAGTGGTTCTTGAAGGGGTAGAAGTGATGGGCGCAAACTCAATGATCTCATCGGGATCGTAATCAAAGGTGTTCTGCGGTCCTCTCGTAATGGTAACTTTTGTGTGGAAAGAGGAAATGTCAGGGGGTGTGTTTTCACCGGTATTAAAGCTGCCGTTCACTTTTGAGAGTAGGTACCAGCCTGTACTCTTTGAAAAGCAAAGTGCATATCCGTCAGAGAAATCCGAAATATAATCAAATGCATAGGGGAGAAGGATGTTTCCCTTGCAGTCGATTAGTCCCATTTTTCCGTCTTTGTCGGTAACAGCGGCGATTCCTTCCATAAAGGGAGAAGCTTTTTTGAGGTTGGGAGATGTAATCCAAGCGCCGCTTGCCGAAAGATAACCGTATTGTTTTCCGTCGGTTACAACAAGGATTCCCTCACTCAAGGAAACTGCGCTGTATCCGTCGGGCAAGATAACTTCTTGCCCTTTTGTATTGATAAGGCTCTCTTTTTTTGTTTTCAGGCTTCCGTTTTCATCAAATTCTGCAATAATTACCCGAAGAACACCGCCGTCAAAGGCATAAAAACCGGGTTCTTTTTCTGCTTCTTTACCGGGAAGGAGGAGGGAAAGGTTGGTAAAGACCTCTTCTCCCTTATAATTTCGGATGGTGATCTTGCCTGTTTCATCTGCCATGACCCCGAAGCCTTCCGAGTAGGGAAATGCGATGGGATAGGTGGCAGGAACCGTAAAGGTTTTTGTCTTTCTGCCTTCTTTATATTCGCCTCGGTAGCCGAAAAGACCGTTTTCCGAAAAAAGCTCCGGGCTTTCATCAGAAGCACAATAGGTGGCAGGCATCAAAAAGTGAATGCCGGGAGCGTTTGTCTTGGGATCAAAGGGGATCTCTGAAAAGCTCCCGTTCGCCGGATCCAATTTATAATATTTGTTCGTTTCTTTTTCAAGAAAAACCGCTTCCTTTGCGGATGTACGGTAAAAAGTAAGGTCAAGCTTTTCAAAGCCTTGAATCTCTTTCATTCCGTCAGCGAGAAAGAGAGTTTTGTTTTCTCCGTCCTCTTTGATGACAAAGCCCAGTGCGGTGGAATACTGACCGTCGGAAAGTTTTTGCTTTGTAAGTGTCATACTTTCCGAATCAAAGGGAGAAGGGGTAACGATTTCAGAAATATTTTCCAAAGCGGATGCACTGTATACGGAATCGATCGCCGCTTTTGCAAAGCTGTCCCAATCCACAAGAAGCTCTTCTTTTGTGCTTGGCTCATTTGTTTCTGTATTGTTTTCGGGATCTCTTCTGTTTTTGCGAACCAAAAAAGGAAGATCAATGATCCCAATCTCCCAAAGGATCAAAACACCGCACAAGGAGAGAACCAGTGTACCGGCCAGCACACGGGTTAAATTTGTGCGAAATTTCTTTTTTGTAAAGAGATTTATTTTCATAGATTCCGTCCGATTTTAATACTTTCTTTTAGTATAACACGGAGGGAATGAAAAGAAAAGGCTTTTTTCAAAAAAGCTCCTGAAAACCCTTCTTGCTTTTTTGCCATATTTCAAGGATCTTAAAACGGTACACATATCCCTTTTTTCTTGTGACGGTAGAAATATTTTTCTCATTCATTCCTGCCTTTGCCAAAGCATCTTCCGTTTCCAATGCGGAATTGATGCAAATGGGTGGAAAGAGTACACACCACCAATTTTGACCCTCAGCTTTCCCGATCATAACCCGAAGAGAAAGGTAGTTTCCGGCAGGCAGGGAAAAATCCTCGTACTGTCTTGTAGGATAGTACTCCCGACTTAAGGTGGCAGAAACCGAATCGTCGGAGCCGGATTCTTTCAAGGTATCTTCCGCAAGGGAAATGATCCTGGGAAGGCATTTTTGTATTTCTTCTTCTGCTTCTTTTTTGGAAGCGGTTTCGGTTAGATTTTCTTTGGCAAATGAAAGAATGCGATCGCGCACCAAAAGCTTTCTTTCTTGATCGGCTTCTTCATCGGAATTTGCAAGCACATGGATCCGAATGACCGAGCCGTAAAGATTGTCCTCTTGATCTATGGAAAGAAAAAGGATGAGGGACAGAAGGGATAAGGAAAAAAAGATAAGAGCAAACAGTTTGTTTTTTTTCATAGGGTTATGTATCCTTTCAAAAAAAATAGCTTCGCAATTTTCCTGCGAAGCTATTGTGCTCTTGTTTTTTTTGTTTTAATCAGGTCAAGGTGCAAAAAAAAGCATTTTCACCAAGTGCTTTTTGTTTTTCAACGCAGCTTCTCGCTGCATTTTCTTCTAGAAAAAGGGCAAACACTGCACTTCCCGAACCGGTCATCATCGCCGCGTCTGCACCGAGAGAAAGAAGCTTTTCCTTGACTTCTCCCACCTTGGGAAGAAGTGTCATTGCAGGAAGCTCCAGATCATTTTTCATCACAGCAAAAAAATCTTTTGCCGATCCGTTTTCCAGCACTGCGATCTCCCTTTGGGAAAAGGGGGATGAAAAAGCGTGATTTCCCTCATCAAATCTTTTGTATACCGCCGGGGTGGAAAGGCCTTCCTCGGGTTTTACCACTGCGCAGAAAAGATTCTTTTTTAAAGGGAAGGAAAGGGGTGTGATCTCTTCTCCTACCCCACGGCAAAGGCAGGTTCCCCCGGTGAGAAAGAAAGGGACATCTGCGCCGATCTTTTCGGCAATGGAAAAAAGATTGACCTTGGCAGGGTAAAGGGTAGATACGGTTTTTAATACTGCAGCGGCATCGGATGAGCCACCGCCCATTCCGGCACCGTCCGGAATGCATTTGATCAGATCGATCTTTACGCCACCTGAAATGCCTGCTTTATCAAAATAGGCTTTTGCCGCTTTGTAACAAAGATTTCTTTCATCCAAGGGGATTCCCTTTTTGGAACAGGAAATGGTAATGCCGGAGGGGATCTTTTCCACGCTCACCGTATCGGCAAGGGAAATGGTCTGCATCACACTTTCCAAAAGGTGATACCCGTCATCCCCAAGGCCTGTAAGGGCCAGGGTCAGATTGATTTTTGCAGGGGCAGAGAGGGTAATTTTCATATCAATTCCTCAAATGAATTTCAAAAAGAAATGGCTGTGTGTTTCTACTGCCTTCTTGGGGCAAAGCTCCTGACAGCACCAACAACGGATACAGTCCTTCTTTTCGATATGGGCTTTTTTGTTTCGGATCACAATGGTCTTTTTGGGACAAAGGCGTGCACACTCTCCGCAGCCCACACATTTTTCCTTGATGATCTTGGGGCGTGGCGCGAGAAAATGAGCAAGTCTCCCACCGAAAAGATTGGGCAGATCTCTTAAAAGACTCTTTTTTTGGCTGTTTGGCAATTCAAACGGCGTGGGAAGATTTTCTTCCATGTTGTCACCTGAAAGGGTGATCTTGCCGTCGAAAACACCTTCTTCCTTTGCGCGCTTTAAAATGGGCGAGAGGGAGGAAGAGATTCCCATAAAGCGGCACATGGCTTCATCCACAGCGTAAGGATTCACGCCGCCTAAAATACCGCCGCCGAATTTCGGAACACCGCCTGTGGGGCCGTCTTTTTCCATTCCCCAGATGCCGTCAACAATGTTCAGTGTGGTGGGCAGGGCTTTGTTGATATCTAAGATCAGACCTGCAAATTCCTCAGCGTAAGGAAACCTTGCGTGAAACTCTACTTTTCTCAAACCGGGAACCGTTCCGTAAAGATTTTTTGCGGCGCCGGTTACGGTGGTAAGAGAATGAGTCTTCATTTTTGCCAAATTGATGAACACATCCGCTTTCGGAAAAATATCTAAAACCTCTACCGTTTGTGTTACGGAAGGGTTTGGTACGGAAAGTGTCACAGGCGTCATTTCATAGTGAATGGGAACACCGTGCTTTTTGCATACCTCTTCGATGCCTGTTTCCCGATAAATTCCTCTCATCAGGGCTTCGGTATTGGGACCGCCGGAGCATTCCGCAACGGTAACATCCTTTGTGTGAGAAAGGATCAGCGTTAAAAGGGCATCCAAAACAGCAGGATGTGTGGTCGCAGCGGCTTCGGGCTTTTTCTTCATTACGAGATTTGGCTTGACCACAACCTTTTTGCCCTTTTGAAAGAGAGCGTCATAGCCGCCGTGATCTTCAATGATCTTTTGAATGATGCTTTTCAGAAGATCAATATCATATTCTTTTGCGATGTAAAAGGAAACCTTTTCCATTATTTCTTTCCGTCTTTTTTGATGGTGAATTTCTTTTCGGTTTTATTTAATAGTCTGTGAATGTTTTCTCGGTGCATAGCGATCACAAAGGCTGCCATCAGAAAAGAAAAGAGAAAATACACAATGCTCGGTCTGTTAAAGTTAAAGGCATATACCACCAAGGGATAAAAGAAAGCGGCGGTAATGCTGGAAGCCGAGATGATCTGGGTCGCGGCAAACATGAGAGCGAAAATCAAAACAAGCACCAAGAAAACCAAAGGGTCGATCAGAAGAATGGTAATGGCACTGACGATCACACCTTTTCCGCCTTTGAATTTGAAATAAACGGGGAAGATGTGTCCGAGCATACAGAAAAAGCCTGCTACATATTGACCGGGGCCGCCCATCAGGCAAAAGCCGATCACAACAGAAAGAAGGGCTTTCAGAATGTCGCCGGCAAGCGTGAGAAAGCCAGCCTTTTTACCGAAGGTGCGGAACATATTGGTCATGCCTGCATTGCCGGAGCCGAAGTCTCTCACATCGTGTCCGTAGATTTTTTTGGAAACGATTACAGCAGGGTTAATGCTGCCCAAAAGGTAAGCGGAGATCGCGGTTGCAATGAAGAAGAAAATCAGCCACAGAAGAATTTCATTTCCGCTTTTTCCGTTCATGAAAAAGCCCCAATCCTGGATGGATTCGTCAAAAAAGTATCTCATGCGTCTTCTTTTGTCCTTTCTCTGATTACAAATTGAATGGGAGTGCCTTTAAAGCCGAAGGTTTCTCTCAGACAGTTTTCAATGTAACGAAGGTAGGTGAAGTGGAACAGCTTTTCACTGTTACAGAAGATAACGAATTTCGGCGGTTTTACGCTGACCTGCGTCATATAATAGATCTTCAGCCGTCTGCCCTTGTCACTGGGAGGCTGAACTCTTGTGGTAGCATCGTTGAGCATATCGTTGAGCATACCTGTTGAAATACGGGTGGATGCCTGCATGTTTACATAATTGATGTGCTCAAAGATCTTATCAATGCGCAGTCCCGTTTTTGCAGAAATGAAAAGAATGGGAGCGTACTGCATAAAGGGGAGAATATCAAATACCTTTTTGGTGGCATTCTTCACCGAGTCGTTGTCTTTTTCGGGAAGATCCCACTTGTTCATACAGATGATACAGGCCTTTCCTGCTTCGTGCGCAAGACCTGCAATGGTAGCGTCCTGACTTGTGATCCCTTCAAAAGCATCTACCATGATGACACAAACATCGCTTCTTTCAACAGCCAGCTTTGCGCGAAGCACACTGTATTTCTCAATGCGGTCATCAATCTTGGATGCTCTGCGGATTCCTGCAGTATCAATAAAGTTGAACTTGCCGAATTTGTTTTCCACCCGTGTGTCAATGGCATCTCTGGTGGTGCCGGCTACGGGAGATACGATTACTCTGTTTTCGCCGAGAACGGCATTGATGAGGCTGCTTTTGCCGGAATTTGGCTTGCCGATCACGGCAACATTGATCAGATCATCTTCCTCTTCATCCGCATCCTGAGGACCTAAAAGGCGAAGCACCTCATCTAAAATGTCACCGCTTCCCGTGCCGTGAATGGAGGAGAGGGCAAAGGGGCCGTTTTCTACACCGAGCTCATAAAATTCATAAAATTCCGCAGGCAAAGCACCAATGGAATCCACCTTGTTTACTGCCAGAATGACAGGCTTTTTGCTTCTTTTCAGAATGGTAGCGATCTCACGATCGGCGGCGGTTACTCCTGCGCGGATATCGGTCATAAATATGATCACATCGGAGGCTTCCATTGCCAGGTAAGCCTGCTCTTCAATGTGGGAGAGGATCATATCATTGGAGCCGGGTTCAATACCGCCGGTGTCAATGAGGACCATTTTTCTGCCGCACCATTCGGTTTCATAATAAATACGGTCTCTGGTAACACCGGGAACATCGTCTACAATGGAGATCCGTTCCCCGGAAAGTTTGTTGAAAAATGTGCTTTTGCCAACATTGGGTCTGCCAACGATGGCGATGACGGGTTTTGCCATAATTACCTCCCGTTTATAATTTCTTCTATGGTGTCAAGAAGACAGGTTCCGTTTTCAGAAATGAAAACAGGGCAACCGATTTCTTCTTTTACTTGTTCTAATGTAAGATCATCTAAAAACTTGTCTCGTTCGTGGCGAAGGGAAACTGCCGGCAAAATCAGAATTTTCGGTTTTTCCTCTTTTGCCGCGTTAATAATATCCTGTCCGCAAAGAAGACCTGCAACGGTAACGGTTTCACCGAAAAAGTGATTTTTTACTGCCCTTACCTTTAGATTCAGAAAGGGAAGCTTTTTTTCGATCTCTTCTGCGATTTCAGTCAAAAAGCCGTATGCCGCCATTCCCGTAAAAAGAGTAATCTCAAGATTTTTTGTCGGAAGGCTTTTCCAAAGTCCCTCCTCGTGACGGTAACTTATCTCATCCAGGATCTCTTCTCTTGCACAGCGCAAAAGGCCTACACCGTTGTCAAGCTGAGGATAACCGTCATAATCCTTTTCGGGGGGAAGAGGTCTTTTGGCTGCAAGATAAAATTCATCTGCGGCGTAAACCAGACGAAGATCGTATTTTTCCAAATACATATCGCCCAGTTTTTCTACCGTTTCAATGATATTTTGTGCCGAAAGGCTGTCATAGGGAGAAATGGGGTAAAGTCCTTCTCTGTGACAGGTAAGTCCTGCAGGGACAACTGCAATACTTTGTACGGCAGGAAAGAGCGTCTCAAGATCCTTTATGGTGCGAACGAGCTCCGCGCCGTCGTTGATCCCGCGGCAGGCAACGATCTGACAGTTGATATCGATTCCGCCGTCTTTCAGGATCTTAAGCTGGTCCATGATTTTGCCAGCGTTGGGGTTACCGAGCATTTTTTTGCGAAGCTCGGGATTGGTCGTGTGAACGGATACATTGACAGGGGAAAGGCGCATTTTAACGATCCTTTCCAGCTCCTCGTCTTTTACATTTGTCAGGGTTACATAGTTCCCCATCAGAAAGGAAAGCCTTGTATCATCGTCTTTAAAATAGACTGTTTCACGCATACCTTCAGGGTTTTGATCGATAAAGCAGAAAATGCACTTATTTGCACAACGCTTTTTCTTATCCATCAAAAAGGTCTCAAATTCCAGACCGATATCGTCATACCGTTCTTTTTGGATCGAGACATCAAAAATCCGATCTTCCCGTTTTAGGGTGAGGGAAATTGTTTCCTCTGTGAGAAAAAAACGGTAATCCAAAACATCTTTGATGGGATGTGTATCAATGGCAAGGAGAATATCTCCCTTTTGAATCCCGTGTTTTTCTGCGGCAGAGCCGGATTCTACCTGTGTGATCGTGACCATAAAAGCCTCCTTCCCGAAAAATGAAAAAAAGATATATCTTAGGCACTCTCGCCTGAAAAGGCAATGCCAAAGACATATCTTTTGTGCCTCATATATACAGATATAGTCTCCACCGATCTTCTCAGCGGAGACTGATATACGAGTTTGCGGCGATTAGTCTTTAATTTGAATGACTTCTTTGCCGTCTTTCTGTCCGCACTCAGAGCAAACTCTGTTGTGGAGATTGTATGCACCGCAGTTGGGGCACTTCTCCAAAGTGGGCGGAGTTAACTTCCATACGCTGGAGCGTCTGGAATTCTTTCTTGCTTTAGATGTTTTTCTCTTCGGTACTGCCATGTTTCGCACCTCCCAATTTTTTATACACCGCGAACGGTTTTTTTATTTTTCTTTAAAAAAGTCAGCCAGACCCGCAAGTCTCGGATCTACTTCCTTTTGAATGCAGCCGCAGGAGCCCTCGTTTAAGTTCTTGCCGCACTTGGGGCAAAGACCCTTGCAATCCTCGTGGCATAAAAGCCGCAAGGGAAGGTTTAAACGAATGTTTTCACTTACGATCGCATCCAGATCGATTTTTTGTCCTTCTGCAAAGACAGTCTCTTCTTCGGATTCTGTAGGAGCATTTACCACGGAGAAATCGATCTCAATGGAAAAATCTTCCTTGACCGGAGCAAGGCAGCGTCCGCACAGAGCAGAAAATACTCCGCTGATCGTGCCAATAAGTCGAATAAATCCGGAAACATCTTTTACTGCACCGGAAAAGTGAATGGATGATACCGCAATGCCTTCCTCTTCGGGAATGGAAAGAGCCTTAAAATCAAAGGGGATTTCCTTTGTTTCGCCGGAGAGAATCTTGGAAATATCAAGAAAATTGTTTACGGTTTGGTTGATCATTTTTACTTTTCCTCAAGGTCATCGACAGTATTTTATTATAACTGCAAAGCTATTTTTTGTCAATGGATTTTTTTAATTTTACCAATTATTTTTCTTTAGTTCATAAAGGAGACTTTCCTTCGTATTTTTCCACTTATCCAGGATTACATTTTGTAAGCACAGTCGGAGAAGCTCTCCGATGCGTTCACCGTAAATTCCGTGTGCGGACAAGTCGTCCCCTTTGATAGCAAGGTCCTTTAGCCGATAGCATTCTCCTGCGGCAATGATCTCTTCTGCGGTGGTTTTTAATTTTTCTACTTGCAGCAGTCGCTTTTTTATGGTCCATTTACTGTGAGCCAGCGTGTCTGCACGCATTACCTTTAAAAGGAGAGGAAGCTTTTCTTCCCCGATCTGATTTAAAAGCTTTTTTACATCCGCTCTGTTTGCCGGATGGGAATCGTGATGGTATACCAAAAGAGAAACTTCTTCTATCTGCCTTGTGGGAAATTTCATTCTTTCCATTACAGCTTTTGCGATTGCCGCGCTCTTTTTGGGATGAGAGTAGAAATGGCCCCTTCCTGTTTCGTCAAAGGTCAGGCAGGATGGCTTTGAAATATCGTGGAAAAAGAGTGTTAAGCGTATTTCGGGGATTGGATCCGAATAGGCAACCGCGTGAACGGTGTGCTGCCATACATCATACTGATGGAAAGGGGAGTGCTGGGAAAAACCGATGGCAGGCAGAATTTCGGGGACAAGAACACCGATCACATCTGCAAATTCCGTTAAAACATAGCGAATGTTTCTGCCGCAGAGCATTCTGGTAAATTCGGGGAGTATCCGCTCCGGCGCAATGGTGAGGAGAAGGTCCTTTTTACGGTGGATGGCTTCTTTTGTTTTTTCTTCAATATCGAATCCCAAAACAGCCGCAAAACGCAGGGCTCTTAAAATGCGAACCGCATCCTGGTGGAATCTGGTATCGGCATCGCCGATGGCGCGGATCCATCTTTTTTTCAGATCTCGTTTTCCGCAAAAGAAGTCGCGGAATCCCTTTTCCGGGTGATAGACAATGGCGTTGATGGTAAAATCTCTTCGTTTCAGATCGTCAAAAAGGTTTTTTGTAAATTGGACCTTTTCCGGGTGGCGGTGATCCTTGTAGGTTCCTTCTTCCCGAAAAGTGGTAATGTCCAAAAAGAGAGAACCGTAGTGTACGGTAACGGTTCCGAAACGCTCCCCAACGCAGTTCAAGTGGTAATCGGAAAAAAGCGCATTGATTTCTTCGGCAGTGGCACTTGTGGTCAGATCCCAGTCGTGTACCTCACGCTGCAAGATCAGATCGCGTACGCCGCCAACGAGCCATGCTTCGTGTGCTGCATTTGTGAGCGTTTCAAGGGCTTCTTTCACCTCATTTGGGAGAGGTAATTTGAAATTGCTCATAATTTTTCCTTTGATTTTGATTTTTTTGGCAAAAATCCTCTTGACAAAAAAATCCGAATATGATAAGATAACCGATGTTCGTAAGAACTTTGCGTTGTTAGCTCAGCTGGATAGAGTGACTGGCTACGAACCAGTAGGTCAGGGGTTCGAGTCCCTTACAACGCGCCAGGAAGACACCCTCGGGTGTCTTCTTTTTTTGCATCGGCAAATACTGAACTTATTATAACACAGTTTTCTTTGAATGTAAATATGTGATAAAAGAAAAATCATACGGAATTTCCGTATGATTTTTTGTTTTTATTGTTGAAAAAGCAAGCGAAATTTTTCTGCCAGCATTCCAGGAGAAAGAGAGCGGATTCCATCAATCAGAATAATGCCCATTTCTTCTGCCCGTTGTCTGACCGTCGGGGTGCCTCTTCCTGTGGTGAGGAGCATTGGGGTAGAATAATACCCCCCGTAGTGCTTTGCCATGATCATAATTTCATATAGGTGTTCATTTAGGGGGAAGGCATTTTTACAGCTGGCAAGAATCGGGAGATTTTCGTGCATCAGGATCAGATCGATCTCGTTTCTCGGGTCGGGAATATGAGATCCCTCCACCGTCCCGTTCCAGTCAAGCTTTACACCAACGCGGATATCATGGAAAACATCTGCATCGAAGGCACAAAGGGCGGCGTACATCTCCAAAATATTTCCGGCTTTTTCGTAAAGAAAAAACGCTTCCTTCGGAACATCCAGTTTAAAGTCCACAATGCTCCGCCCGTTTTTCATTTGCCGGGTCTCATTTGTCATAATACCTTGGGCTTTCAATTTTTGAGAAACGGTCTTATAGGTTTGCAAGCGGCTTTCGCTGTTCCCTAAGTCTTTCTGCAAGACAGAACTTTTTTCATTTTCACCCGAGGCGGATAGGGAACAGAAGTGATTCCATGCCTTTGGATTTTGCTTAACGATATTCCAAAGACGAAGGACCTCCCTTCGCAAAGTGCCTGTGGTAAAAGAATACGAGGGAGAAGTGAGAACCTTGCTTCCGTTCAGTGTCAAGATCTGATCTGCCGAGAGATAATGGGGGAAGAAGTTTTCTTCCTTGGGAAAGTGAGGATGAGAAAAATGCTTTTTGCCGGTTTTTACATCATACTGATGCAAGAAAACGCGGCCTTTATCCGCTTTTTGGCAAAGGACTCCTGCGGCTGCGGCGAAAATTTCATTTCCACCGGTCAAGTCAACGGTAAGGGTGTTGTCTTTTGTCAAAAGGGGATCAAGGACGGATAAAATACTCTCGATGGATCTGTTTTCCACAGAGAAAAATTCGGGACGGATCCCCGTGATCTGACCGATCACTTTTTCCAGCTTTTTTACTTTTTCTTTGTCGGGAAAATCTTTTTCCGAAAAAGAAAGAAAACAAATGCGATCAAAGGTTTCCTTCATCAAAGAGATGAGGTTTTCCGGTGTTTTTGCAGAATACAATTCGATCAGAATTTTTGCCATTGATTTCTCCCTTCTTCGTTTTTCTTATTATACAATTTTTTATTTGGCGTTGTCAATTTGTTGCCTTTTTTTGCATTTTCCACAAAAATGTTTGTTTTGTGAATATCAGAATGATTTTTTATTAAAAACTGTGAATATTAATCATTTTTTTGGTTATTTATAAAAATCTTCATTTTTTCGATTTACAAAAAATTTATAAAAGGCTGCTTTTTGTGGAAAAAAGTAAAAAAAGTCGCCGCTTAAATTTTATTGTAAACTCATCTTCGCAAATTGCACAAAAAACGCCAAAACAAGCCATTTTTAACCCCTTGCTTTTTTCTTTTTTTGCGATATACTTGCTCTACAGAAAAAAGGAAAGGAGCGGTTTTATGGAAAAACCAGATTATGAAATAAAAGATTTCTTTACGGTTGAAAACAGCCTTCTTTCCTATCAAATCACTACAGGAAGAAAAGAGGTAATCCTTCGGGGAGAAGAGATCGAAAAAGGTGAAAAAGTTTATTCCAAAGCGCTTTCTTTTTCTGTGGCTGAAGAAGAAAAGGCGAAAGAATTTTATCGCCTCCTTTTAGAAAGCCGCACCTTCCCTCGAATGATGGAGGAGCTGGCGGAGGAGTTTTTCGTTTGAAGCAGGAGCAATTCTTGATACATGCTAAGCGTGATGATATACAGTCCTTGCGGACTGATAGATACACCGATAGCAAACGCGATCGGTGATGATATGCCATTGCTTCCGCAAT
>JAZUOK010000317.1:0-5070 GCA_045604665.1 Eubacteriales bacterium
GTGATATTTTACATACAACTCATTTTTTTCATTACA
Source organism: Eubacteriales bacterium (assembly GCA_045604665.1). Classification (GTDB taxonomy): domain Bacteria; phylum Bacillota; class Clostridia; order Oscillospirales; family SIG627; genus RGIG5579. The sequence goes on from JAZUOK010000317.1 coordinate 37, forward strand.
CCATTTACAGCGCATAATTCACCTTCTAAAAAATCCTTCCGAAAAACGGAAGGATTCTTCTAGTTATAACAGATTCGACAGATGCCAATGCCTTGCAGAAGCATCAAGAAAGCGCAAAAGACCGTTTGTACGGAAAGAGGCGTGAAAATATGTACTACGGGCGTAAAAATCAAAGCAACCGTAAACACAAAAATGCTTTCCGTCATAATTTCTTTTCTCTTCTTCCCCTTCAGGCTTCTTCCCAAAAAAAAGAACAAAACAGGAAAGAAAAAACTAAAAAGCAGAACCATCTCTTGCATTCTTTTTTCTCCTCACAAAATACATAATCAACCTTGCAACGGCAAAACCAATCATAATTCCGGCAAGATCGACCAGAACATCCGTCAGCCGAGATTCGCGGCCTTTTGCTAACTCCTGAAGATACTCATCCGAAATTGCAAGAAAAACACCGCAAAGAAGCACTTTTTCATAGATATCCTTCACCTTATCTCCATAGAGAAGGAGGGATATAGTAAGAAACAGAGAAAAAGCGAAAAACTCGATCACATGAACCATTTTAGAAACACTTTTCGTATTTTCCTTGGTCAAATGGACATCTTTGTTGGTAACCTTCGTAGCAACATTCTCTACAGCTTCTACAACAGCACCTTGCTTTTTCCCGGCTTCTGCAGCCGATTGCATTGAATTTGACAAAATAAAAGCCATACATAGAACAGTCAAAATGGGAAACAAAATTTTAAAAATTTTGTTCATACTATACCTCCGGCAAAAAACCTTCCGTCTGAAATCCTTCAAACTCCCACTGACGAAGCACCTCATAAGTAGCGATCGCAACGGAATTAGAAAGGTTCAGACTGCGAATTTTTTCTTTCATAGGAAGACGAACCGCTCGGGGGAAATGTTCTCGCAAAAGACTTTCCGGAAGGCCTTTTGTTTCTTTTCCGAAGAAAAGATAGACCTCACCTTCATATGAGACCTCGCTGTAATTTTTCTTTCCCTTGGTTGTAAAAAAGTAAAAATTACCTTGATTTTTCTGAAAAAAGGCATCCAGGTTTGGATATGTATAAAGCTCCAAGTACTGCCAATAATCAAGACCTGCGCGCATTAGATAGCGGTCGCTGATCTCAAAACCAAGAGGCTCTATAAGGTGCAAAACTGCGCCGGTGGCGGCGCAGGTTCTTGCAATATTTCCGGTATTTTGAGGAATCTCCGGTTCCACCAAAACAATGTGCAACCGTCTTTTATTTTCAGGCATTTTTTGCGATGTAATCACAAAGATCCTGAACAGTCAGGATGGTATGAATATCTTCTTCCTGAATTTCTGCACCGAATTTTTCTTCACAGAGAACAACAAAGTCGGCAATTTCCAGGGAGTTAAGCTTCAGATCATTGATAAACTCTGCTTCGGGAACAACCAGTGCAGGATCAACCTCAAGCTCGTCGGTCAAGATTTTCTTCAGTTCTTCAAACATAATTCTTTCTCCTACTTAATTTTGTATCGAATGATTTTTTTAGAAGTGTTTTTCTCAAATTCGGTGCGACGCATTTCTACACCGCGAATTTGCTTAAAGGAAGGAAGGGTTCGATTGAGGCTTGCAATCTGATCTTTCAAGACACCACTGATCTCACCCAGGTCACTGCCGAGTCCCATTTCATCGGCTTTTGCAAAATCGGGATAGATCAGCGCGGTAACCACCACATTGTCTTCTTCATTCTTTCTGCCGATCACAACGCACTCGGAAACAAGATCAAGCTTATATAAATACTCCTCGATCTCTTCGGGGAAAACATTTTTACCGTTATTGAGAACGATTACATTCTTTTTTCTGCCGGTAATAAAGATAAAGCCGTCGTCATCAAGATATCCGTAGTCACCGGTACGGAACCAAGCACCGGAAAGTACCTCTGCAGTGGCTTCTTCATCTTCAAAATAGCCCTTCATAATGTTAGGACCTTTGACCATGATCTCACCGATCAGCTTGCCATCTTCCTCTTCTTCCACATCGATCTTCACCTGAACACCGGGAATGGGAGGTCCTACAGAGCCTGCACGGTTATCATCCTCGGGACAAACGCTGATAAGAGGAGCACATTCCGTAATGCCGTAGCCCTGACAAAGCTTGATACCGAACGCATCAAATTCTGCCACAAGGTCTGCAGACATAGGTGCACCGCCGCAAATAATTCTCTTAAGTCTGCCGCCGAACACATCGGTAACGCTCTTGAAGAGAAGCTTTCTGGGATCTACTTTTACTTTGCGAAGCGCATCGGAAACGGCGATACTGCCACGCAGCAGTTTATCCTTTTTACTCTTCTTGGCAGTCTCCCAAATCTTTTTATAAACGGTTGTTACAAAAAGAGGAACAAGAACCAGTCCCGTGGGACGGAAAAGCTGGAAGTTGCGCACGATATACTTCAAAGAATCATTGATGCATACCGTTGCACCGATAGACAGCGGCGTCAAAATACCGCAGGTCATTTCATAGGTGTGGTGAATGGGAAGGACCGACACAATGGTATCGTCCTCTTCAAAGCCGGTACAGCGGTAAGATGCATTGATGGCATGCACCAGATTCTTCTGACAAAGCATAACGCCTTTGGAAGTACCTGTGGTACCGGAGGTAAAGAGGATCGCGCAGACCTTTTCCAGATCTACGGGAAGACCGTCATAGCGGTCAGAACCGTCCTCCACAAGCTTTCTGCCGAAATTCAGCACATCGAGAAAGGAAACTTTTCCCTTTTCAGGCGCATCAAAATTGAGGGAAGGCTCTTCATCGGGTGCAAAACGGATCAGATAATCCACGGTGGGAAACTCAGCCGTGTTTTCTTCAAAAACAGAACTGAATTTATGAGAATATACAATTGCCTTGCACTTTGCTTTTTTTGCAAAGCCGATAATCGCATCGGAAGAGAGTTCCTTGTCCAAAGGAACAACAACGCCGCCGATAATGATCGTGGTAAGATAAGAAATGATCCACTCGGGGCTTGTTTCGCCGATGACTGCGATGCTCTCTCCCCCAAGGCCCATTTCCAGAAACGCTTCAGAAAGTGCGCGAACTCGTTCCTCCAAACCGCCATAGGTCAAGGATTCCAGTCCGCCGCCGCGTTTATATACCAGATAATCCTTTTCCGGCAAGCGTGAAGCAGTATTTGCGATCATACTGCGTATATCATAAACGATATCGTTTTTTTGCTTTTTCAAATCGGGTTCTACCATCCTTTTTCAAATTTCAAACCAAGAGGAATTATAGACCAAAGAAGTCAATTTGTCAATAAAAAGGGGTTTACAGCTCCCCTTTTTCGGCGCGAGAAATGATTCTGCGCGTAGCTGCGCGAAATTCGTCAATATCTCCGTCGTTAAACAAGAACAGGTCAGCCATTGCAATGGGACCGCCTTTTTCCATATTCTCAATTTCGGCTACATCGCGGCTTTCCGCTTGCTCGGGCGTCAAAGGACGGATGACTCTCTCGGCAATTCTGGCGTAGCGTTTTTTTCTTTCGGTAACAATCGCCACAACGGTAAGCAAATCGCCTAAGGCTTCTCTTAAAACCTTAAGTTCGGACCAGGAATAAAGACCGTCAAGGCAAACATTGCTTTTTTCCAGTTTTTCCTTAATCTCATCCTGCAAAAGAATTGCAAAAGCAGCAGGACCGTAAGTTTTTCTCAGCTCTTCCCTGACAGCCCTTTCATTTACCTCATTTCTCTCGAGGCCTCTTTTTTCCAGTTCTTTCATGGTAACGCCGCCGAAGTACACATACTCCCAGCCGCTTTTCTGAAACTCTTCACAGCAAACGCTTTTGCCGCTGCCGCACATTCCAACAAGCGCAATCACCTGATTCATTGCAGTGCCTCCTAAAAACTGTATATGTCTATTGTACTCCATATCCACATAAAAAATCAAGTACCGAGAGAAAAAAAGCAAGTTTTGCGTTACGCTTGACTTTCCTTTTTTGTCATTTTATAATGTTTTCATCGGATAAAAGGAGAAAAATGATGACGCAAAAAAAGTGTCCTGCATTAAAACACTTTTCCAAAAGCAAAAAAATTCGCGCAGCACAAATAAACGAAAAATTAAAAGATCTTTACCCAGAGGCAAAATGCGCACTGGATTTTCACGGAGACCCTTTTCGCCTGCTTGTTATGGCTCGCCTTTCCGCCCAGTGTACCGATAAAAGAGTCAACGAGGTTTCTCTTTCTTTGTTTCAAAAATACCCCGATGCCGCCGCTTTTAAGGATGCTACCATTTCGGAATTAGAGGAAGCGGTACGCCCTTGCGGCCTTTTCCGTACAAAAGCCGCCCAGATCAAAGAAATGAGCCGTGTTCTTCTTGAGCATTTTAATGGCAAAGTTCCTGAAGACAAAGAAACACTTTTATCCCTTCCCGGTGTGGGAGAAAAGATTGCAAATCTGATGCTGGGGGATGTTTTCGGCGATCCCCATATCGTTGCCGACACCCACTGTATCCGTCTTGCAGGAAGGTTTTCCTTGACGGATAGCGAGAACCCCTCTCGGGTTACAAAGGATTTAGAAAAAATCATTCCAAAAAAAGAACAGTCTGATTTTTGTCATCGGATCATACTCCTGGGCAGAGAACACTGCAAAGCACAAAATCCAAAGTGCGAGAATTGCCCATTCCAAACTGAAAATGAAACAAAGCGGTGCTAACACGGCACCGTTTTGTTATTTCTTATTTACCTCAACAAATTGCATAAAATATTGGTGTTTTTTTCGCAAAAATGTCAATTGTTTTTGCCTTTATATTTTGATAAAATATGTTTGTATATTTATATACTTACTTTTTTTGAGAAAGGAAAGAAGTTTATGAACAAGAAAACCCTTTGGAAGATGGTAGCAAGCCTCTGTCTTGTTGCTGTTCTTCTGCCCGTTCTTTCCGGACTGACGCCTACCACGGCAAGTGCAGATCCGAAAGCGGCGCCTTACCCCTATGCGATGGAAGCATTCGGACAAAATCACTCCGATGTATATTCCACCACTACTGCAATGACAATTGACGGCACAATGAGCGAAGCAGA
>JAZUOK010000318.1:0-12265 GCA_045604665.1 Eubacteriales bacterium
CCTCCGACTTGGTATTTTAAGCCGGACACTTCGTCTTCTGCTCCCTCCTACACCATCGTGATTCCTCCGCCCAACATTACCGGTCAACTTCACATGGGCCATGCTCTTGACAATACTTTGCAAGACATTCTGATCCGCTATAAGAGAATGCGCGGTTTTTGCACCCTTTGGCTTCCCGGCACAGACCATGCTTCGATTGCAACCGAAGCAAAAATCGTAGAAGCAATGCGCAAAGAAGGCGTTACCAAGGATGATATTGGCAGAGACGGATTTTTAGAACGCGCTTGGGAGTGGAAGAAGCAGTACGGTGGCAGAATCATTTCTCAGCTGAAAAAACTCGGCTCTTCCTGCGACTGGTCCAGAGAGCGCTTCACCATGGATGAAGGCTGTTCCAAGGCAGTAAAAGAGGTATTCGTTCGACTTTATGAAAGAGGCCTCATTTACCGCGGCGAAAGAATCATCAACTGGTGTCCCCATTGCCTTACATCCATTTCCGATGCCGAGGTTGAGTATGAAGATATGGCAGGACATTTCTGGCATATCCGCTATCCTTTCAAAGATGGTTCCGGATATCTTGAACTGGCAACGACTCGTCCCGAAACGCTTCTCGGCGATACAGCTGTAGCTGTAAACCCCAACGATGACCGTTATCGAGATATGGTTGGAAAAATGCTTGTTCTTCCCCTTGTAGGAAGAGAAATCCCCGTTGTTGCTGACGATTATGTAGAAATGGATTTTGGAACCGGCGTTGTTAAGATCACACCTGCTCACGACCCGAACGACTTTGAGGTTGGCAAACGCCACAACCTTCCGATACTGAACTGCCTTACTCCCGATGCTAAGATTACCGATGATTATCCCAAATATGCCGGCATGGACCGCTTTGAAGCGAGAAAAGCCATTGTTAAGGACCTGGAAGCAGAGGGGTATCTGATCAAGACCGAAGATTACAATCACAATGTGGGCACTTGCTATCGCTGCGGAACCACGGTAGAGCCTCGCGTTTCTATGCAGTGGTTTGTAAAGATGGAGCCTTTGGCAAAACCTGCAATTGAAGCTGTTGAAAACGGCGACATCCGTTTTGTACCGGAAAGATTCAGCAAGAACTACTTCCATTGGATGAGAAATATTCGCGACTGGTGTATTTCCCGTCAGCTTTGGTGGGGCCACAGGATTCCCGCTTTCTTCTGTGACGATTGCGGTGAAATGGTCGTGACCAAGGAAGATCATGCTACCTGTCCCAAATGCGGCAAAGAAATGCGTCAGGATCCCGATACACTTGACACCTGGTTCTCTTCTGCTCTTTGGCCCTTCTCTACTCTGGGCTGGCCGGAGGAAACCGAGGATCTCAAGAGATTTTATCCCACAAATACGCTTGTAACCGGGTACGATATCATCACCTTCTGGGTTTCCAGAATGATTTTCTCGGGCCTTGACTATATGGGCGAAAAACCCTTTAGCGATGTTCTGATTCACGGTCTTGTGCGCGATGCACAAGGAAGAAAAATGTCGAAATCCTTGGGCAACGGCATTGATCCCCTTGAGATCATTGACAAATACGGAGCTGACGCACTTCGTTTTGCTTTGACCAGCAACAACTCCCCCGGAAATGATATGCGTTTCTCTGACGAAAAAATTGAATCTGCGCGTAATTTTGCCAACAAGCTTTGGAATGCCGCAAGATTCATTCTGATGAATCTCAATATTGAAACCGTTGTTGCTCCCGAGACTGTTTCCGATCTTGCAATCGAAGATAAATGGATCCTCTCCAAATTCAACACACTTTGCGAGGAAGTCAGCGCAAACATTGAAAAATATGAGCTTGGCGTTGCCCTTGCAAAGCTTTACGATTTTATTTGGGATCTGTTCTGCGATTGGTATATTGAACTTGTAAAGCCGCGTTTGCTTGATCCCGATTGTAAAAACGGAAAGGCTGCACAGAACACACTTGCGTTCGTCTTCTCTTCTACCATGCAGCTTTTACATCCCTTTATGCCCTTCATTACCGAAGAAATTTGGCAAAAATTCCCTCACGAAGGCGAAAGCATTATGATCTCCTCTTGGCCTGTCAAGAAGGACGCTCTTGTTTTTACGGAGGAAGAGGAAGCGGTAAAGAGAATTATCGATGTGATTTCTTCCATCCGCAACCGCAGAAGCGAAATGAATGTTCCTGCCTCCAAGAAGGTTCCTATCTTTATCCAAAGCGCTTTTAGAAAAGACTTTGAGGAAAGTACCGCCTTCCTTTGCAGACTTGCTGGTGCAAGTGAAATTTCTTTCGAGAAAGACTACAATCCCGAAGAATGCGTTTCAATTGTTACCGATAGTGCAAGCGTATTTATTCCGCTTTTTGAGCTTTTGGATGTAGAAAAAGAAAAAGAGAGACTTGCCGGCGAAAAGAAGAAGGTTCTCATGGAAATCGACCGCATTGAGAAAAAGCTTTCTAACGAAATGTTTGTGAGTAAAGCACCCGAAAAGGTAGTTGCCGCTGAAAGAGAAAAACTCAAAGGCTACCAGGCAACCCTTGCAAACATTGAAGAAACCGAAAAGACTTTAATGAAAAAATAAAACAAAAAAGAGCCGATTGGCTCTTTTTTGTTTTCATATTTATTTTCGATACATTATGCATACGGCATGAGCGGAGATCCCTTCCTCACTGCCGGTAAATCCAAGCTTTTCCTCAGTAGTTGCTTTCACATTGACTCTGCTTTCATCTAACAAGAGAGCTGATGCGATTCTTTTTTTCATTTCCGGAATAAAGGGTGAAAGCTTTGGCTTTTGGGCCACAATAATAGAATCCACATTGGAAACATCATAGCCGCTTTTTTGGCAAATATCCAGTGTACTTTTTAGAATAAACGCACCGCTGACTCCGAGAAAGGTATCGTCATGATCCGGAAAATGCACACCAATATCGCCAAGACCGCAAGCACCGAGCATTGCATCTGCAATGGCATGACACAAAACATCGGCATCGGAATGGCCTAAAAGGCCCAAAACATGGGGAATCTCAACACAACCCAAAAAAAGCTTTCTGTCTTTTACAAGACGGTGAACATCGTATCCGTTGCCAACTCTGATATCAACCATGATTTCTCTCCATTAAAATACTTTTTACCAAATTCAAATCATCTGAAGTGGTTAGTTTCATATTCTGTATGCCAAGATCACATAATTTTACGGGAAATCCTGCGTGTTCCGCTAACGAGCAATCATCTGTTACTTCAATCTTATCTTTTTCAGCAAGAGCCAGTGAGACTCTATAAAGATCTGTTTTAAACACTTGGGGGGTCTGAACCGCAAAAAGGTCATCTCTCGGAACGGTTTCAGAAATGAAATCTCCATCCAAAGAACGCTTAATCGTATCAGAAACCTTTTTCGCTGCAGTTGCAGCACCGAATCTGTGCGCTTCCTTTAAAAGTTTTGTAATAGATTCGGGTAAAATAAGAGGGCGAGCTGCATCATGAATGAGAACAAAATCACTCTTCTTACTAATTGCAAAAAAGCCATTGGAAACGGAAGCTTGACGGGTGTTGCCCCCGGAAACGATCGCCTTTAATTTTGTAATACCGTGTTCCTCGCAAATGCTGCGTATGAGGTCCTTCTCGCTCTCTCTTGCTACAACGATAATTTCGGAAATATCACTACACTGCTGAAACGCAAGAAGTGAATACAAAAGACAAGGCTTTCCGCAAAGATCGAGAAGCTGCTTTGAAACGCCACCCATTCTGGCTCCGCTTCCGGCAGCCGTTACAATCGCAGAAGAAAAATATTCTTTTTTGGGATTTGGAAACACTTTATTGATTGCATTTTGAAACTTGACGGATGCAATTTCAAGTTTTAACATTTTTTCCTCACACAAAACATAATTTACTTCATTATAATACACATTCTCTTGACTTTCAAGTCCTCTTTTGTTAGAATTGATTAAAAGAAAGTGGTGAATTATGAACAATAAATTCAAACGATTTTTTGCTGTCTTTTTTTCACTTGTATTTCTTCTTTTAACAGCCTGTTCTTCGGCGCCAAATTCGGATGTACCTGACACCAAAGAAAGCGAAACGAAGGAAACAAGCGAAGAAAATCCTTACCTTGATAAGATCAAAAATCTACCCGATCAAAATTTTAAGAATCGAAAGTTTAAAATTGCAACAGATTCCACTCAGCTTATTTTTAATAACAACACCAATAGTGTTGTGGGAAAAGAATATTATCTGAGAAATTCTGCAATTGAAAAAAAATACAATATTAAGCTTACTTTGACCGACGAAAGCGGTCTTCCCACCATTAGCGAGCGCATCAAAACAGAGGCTCTTGCAGGAACGGACTACTGCGATCTTATTATCTTGCAAGATAAGTCTTTTCAAGCTCTCGCCGCAAGTGATCTTCTGATCAATGTTCGCTCCGTTCCCTATTTAAATTTAAATGCTTCCTATTACTTTCAAAATGCTCTGGAAAGCACAACCTTAGGAAATTACAGTTATGGCTTCTCGGGTGATTTCATTTATAAGCCGGAGAATTGCTATGGCGTTTTCTTCAACAGAAAGCTTCTATCAAAAACCCAGCTTCCCGATATTTATCAGCTTGTCAGAGAAAATCAATGGGATATGGAAAACTTCTTGATCTTCGCAGAGGAAGTTTATTCAATCGTTCGCTCCGAAGGACAAAAAATGAGCGGTGTCACCTCTGAAGATTCCACGGAGGATCTGGTCAATGTTTTTTGGGCAGCTACCGGATTTCAATTTTTGGCAAATGAGTACGGTTCAAGACCCGAGCTTGTTTTTGATCATGAATACACTCAAAACTTTATAACAAGTGCAAAAAACATCTTTTTTAAGAGTTCTTCTTACTCAAACAACACAGAAATGGCTTTGGAGACCTTTCGAAATTCCGAAAGCTTCTTTTTCATAGCTCCCCTTTCTTCGGCTGATGAAGTGACCGGTTTTGGTGTGGATTGGGGCCTTGTTCCTATTCCGAAGCTTGATATTAACCAAACTGCTCATTTTTCCTATCTGGATGAAGGCTTTTGCTATGCAGGATTTGCAAAAGGGACAAAGGATCCTGAATTTTCAGGAATGGTAACCTCTGCCCTCTTTGCGGCATCCGAAGGATTAAATCAAAAGATCAAGGTTCAATCTTACCTGAATCTTTATTTAAATTCCGAAACAGATGTTGAAATGATGGAGAAGATTATTGCTTCTCCCTACTATGACTGTGTTCAATTTTTTGAGACGATGAGTTCCTCCTATCCTGCCGCCACAAAAACCCTTCTTTACAGAACAATATCGGCAGACGGTGATTTTAATTCCCTATACGAACAGTATTCTATATTGCTAAACAGCTTTTTAGATTCTAAATTATAAGAAAGGTATTTTATTATGAAGAAAAATTTGAAAAAACGGATCTTTCAAATCCTCGCAATTGTGTTGGCACTGCTTTTCATTTTGCCGCTTTTCATTCAAGCTTTGATGTATCTGTAATATTAAAAAATGCAGGCATTTTGCCTGCATTTTTTATATTTTCAGTGTCATATATCCGGAAGAAAAATTGTAAGCTTTTCCATCGATTTCAATCACAATTGAAAAGTCATCAGCAATACCAAGGCATACTCCTGAAAGAAGTATATTATCTTTTTCAATTTGTACTTCTTTTCCCAAATGAATACAAAGTTTTCTGTAAGAAACAAGAACTTCTTTGGTATCTTTTCTTATGATGTCTACAATGTTTTTATACAGCGAAACAATTAAATCGGAATATTCCGTCTCGGAACAAGATTCTAAAAGATAGCCAAGTCTGTCTTTCAATTCTTCCGGAATGGATCGAGGCTTTAAAATGTTAATTCCGATGCCAAAAAGAAAGTAATCGTCAATACACTGACAAAGAACGCCTGCGATTTTTTTATTTCCCAGATAAACATCGTTAACCCATTTCAAACCGCATTCGATACCAAAGGTTTGAAAAATGGCTCTTGTAACCGCCAAAGCAATACGAGGCGTAATATCGCTGCATAAAATATCTTTTTGAGGAAAACAAAAGGTTAAATAAAGTCCTGTTGATCCGGGAGAATAAAATTTTTTGCCTACCCTGCCCCGACCGTCACTTTGACTGTCTGCAATCACAAGCTGGGGCACGGTTTTTTTGGCCTTGATCCTGCGAATCAAATACAGACTTGTTGAATCAATCGTATCAAAATATTCCGCTTTCAGCGGAATTTTTTTTTGAAGTTCTTCAACACTGATCTTCATTCCTGAACCTCAATTTCGAGTATGCGATGGATTTTATAATCACCGTTCTCTGATTTTGCGAGCTGATAAATTTGCGGAACAACCGTGTTGGAGGAAACTCCTTTTCTGAAGGTGCCGTTATTCTTAAAAATCTTATATTGGACAATAAAATTCCGAAGTAAAACTTCTTCACCATTCATTTCATCCTTGCTTTCGGAATGAAATTTAACATATGGCTCGTATATCATTTGCATGGTGAATTTCGGTTTATCTTCCAGCGCGCCCTCAAAAAAGAAGTCGGGGTATTTTTCATAATCGCCCTGAATCACAGCTTGAAAATAGGATAGAAAGAACTTACACTCACCGTCGACAGCATCAATTTCATCATAAGAATAAACTTGCTCAACGCCGCCAATTCCGAAAACCAAATCTCTTTGGAACTCCATATAAGCTTTGTTTTCAAAAATATTCTCCTCATAAGAGGGCAAATGATAATGAATTTCATCCTGCTTTTCTTCCGAAGGAGTGTCCGATGCATCCTTTCCAAAAAGAAAAAGGATAAGAAAAACAATACTTGCAAGAAGTAAAACACATAAAAGTGCGATTATAACTTTTTTCTTATTTAATACATCCTTTTTCATAAACACACCTATTTTGAAAATTTGAATTTTTTACCGGAAGTTCTTCTGTTTTGTTTTTTTCTGGACAGATAGAGAGAAAGAAGGACTGAGCTGATCACAAACAAAACATTTCTAGATAAAACAAGAGCAAAATTTTTAGGTGCGATTCCCCAAAAAAGACCGATTGCAAAGAACAAACCTCCAATGATCGCCGAAGAAACAAGGGTGATCAGAACAGAGTCCTTCCCACATGTTTTTGCAATAAAAGCAAGAAAAACTGCGCATAAAACGGAAACGAGCCACGGAACAAAGGGATAAAAATTCTCGTAATGCGGAATTTTCCTTAAAACATAAGCAAACATTAAGCTCACAAGAAAGAAAAAAATGCCAACGGAAATAAGTATAACAAGTAAATTCTTAAAAATGCTGTTTGTTTTTTTGGGTAACTGATTCATTGAAACGCCTCCTTTTTTCAAAGGATATGAAAATCAATGAATTAATATTACAGAAGTTCTCTCTCCGAACTTCCCTTTTGCAGTATTTGAAGTACGCTCTGCAAAACGCTTTCAAAGGAATCAAAAAATTCCGTTGAACGCATTCGATACAAATTCCAGCCGTTCTTAGAATAATAATTCTCATTTCCAATTTCAATTGCTGAAATGTTATTCTGCTGTCTTAAAACAGACTGATCGGAAATGATGCCAAGAACAAATTTTGAATTTTTATCAATAACAGCAAGGTCAATATAATATCTACCGCTTTGAACACCGGAAAGTGTTTGATATCCACACTGTTCAAGCTCGGTTCGTAAGTGTTTGATCTGTGCCGTTTCATCTTGCTGCCCGATTACGCGATAAGTGTTATTAACTTGTGGCGCATTGAGTGCATCGAACAGATAGGAGAAAGCAGCGTTAACAGGCAAAAGTGTCGGAGAACGCAAAATATCATCGCTTGTAAAGCTTGTTAAAACAAGAACCTCTTCTTTTGCACTGGAGAGCATATTACCAAGAAGCTTCACAGGGTCTTCACCGCCAAAATCAAGATAATCATAGTGGATTCTTGAACCGGGAACACTGCGATCGGTAGCATAGGTTGCAGAGTAAATTATTTTATCACAAGGATAGAGGGTTTCTCCTAAAGATGTGATATAGAAGCGATTAAAATCGGTAAAATGCTGTGCCAAATCCTCTTGATGACGAAGCTTTTGCGCAAGCAAACGGAGAATCAGCCTCTTCTGCTCCGGGGTTGAAGTTACAACCCCAACGCTTTTTTCATTTTCATCGGAAAGTGCAAAGGAAACAATTTCATCTACCGCGATCTGCGCTTCATAAAAATTGGCACCGGGGTATTCACCGCCAAAGCTTCCGGGAACAATGCGTATTTCAGATGCAGGCGCAAAAGATGTAGCCGGAACCGAATAATAACGGATTTCAGAGCTGATATTGGAATAGTATGCGCTTTTGAGCCCGGTTAAAACAGGGGTTGAATAATAGGACGCGGAAAGGCTGTATTTTTCATCCGTAACTTTCCAAAGATAATCAAATGCACTGCCTGTCAGATCAAAGCCTACATTATGAGAACGCTTTGAATAAGAGGGTGCCCCGGCAAAAGCAACCTGCTTTCCTGCATAAAACATCCAAAGCATGTCCTCAAGAGAAAGGGCATTTCTCGATTCCACAAGTATTAAATCGAAAAAGTGTCTCTTATCAGAAAAAATCTCTTTTGCTTTCTTACAAGTTGAAATAACACAGGGAAAAATGGATGAGAAAACTTTTTTATTAGCAATCAAATCAAAAGGGGTAAACAAAGAGTTCTCTACTTCCCGAAGGCCTTCAAAGCGAGCATAAGAAAGAATGGAATCAAGCTCTCCCTTCCCCTTTGACAGAATTTGAGAAAACTGTGCTTTAAATTCATTTTTCGCTTCATCCACGGAAAAGTGTTCAGGAATCAAGTCCGAATGCGAAATATAATTATACTCACAAACAGCCTTAAAAAATGCACGAAGAAAGCTGTGTTTTAATTCGTCTTTTTCTACCTTGCCGTTTTCAATGGCAATAACAATATTCTTCAGCCCGATACCAATTGCTTTTTCCTTAACAGAAAGCCAATTACACCAATTTTTCAACTGATCGGAGGCAGAAAGCACCTCAGTGAACTTTCTATATATAAGGAAAAAGAAATCCTCTTCGGCGGAAATCGGATAGAAAAAGTCAATTTCGTTCTGAACAAGGCGTTCGATATCTTTTTTCAAACCGAAAAATTCATCCACATGGTCTTTCAATAGCTGAACTTTTTCTGAAATGCCGGGATAACTCTTGGCTTTTGAGAAATCACCAACAAAAGAAAACAGGTTCTTAAGATCGAATGTGGACTGAAAAACAGTAAAGCACTGATAGCAAAGATCAGAAACCACAGGTAGATCCTTCCAGGAAGCGTCTTCATTAACCTCGGAAAGAGCAAGCAAGGAAAAAACAGAGGTTTTCTCCCGATTAATAAACTCACAGTTTTTTTGATAGATACTAAGCCTTGAAAGAATATACTCAATATTCTCTACATCGCAATTCGGCTTTAAAAATCGTTTAACAGATTTAAGAATACTATGCTTTTGAGAAATTGATTTAAAGCTCTTATCTCCTGCCAAAGACAAGTATTTGGCATAAAGACCGGATGCATCCAGTTCTAAAACAGATTCATGAAAACTAACATTTACCATTTGATAAATGCGGTCATTTTCTTCTTTTGCTTGAATCAAACTGGTTGCTTTCTTAAAATGTGTTTCAATTGACTCGGGATGCATAAAGAAGCCTTCCGGAATGGCGGAAAACTCGCAAAAAAGACGGTATAAATCGCAGAAAGCACTGATATCAGTTCCGGAAGAAAGGGTGCCAACGGAAGAAAAGATCGGAAGCACTTGATCGCGTAAAGAAACAATGCCTTCTATACAACGCAAAAAGCTCTCAAACAAGCGAATAATTTTTGACTTGTATTCATAAGAAAAGTTTTTATTGCGAACAAGAAGAAGAGGATGCTCGGAAACCGTGCCGATCTCGTTCAGTGATTTTACAATATCATTCACAGTGGAAAACCACTCTTGAACCTTTTCATCGGAAAGAAGACCGATCTGCTCCGGAGCAAAAACAATAGAATCATTTGCATCCTGAAGCTGATCATACCGTTCCGAAGCCATTAAAAAGGAAGAAACAATGCTCTTATCCCCTTCAAGATCAGAATAATAACGGTCAACCCGTTCAAGGATCTTTTTCATTTCCGAATGATCCGAAAATACCTCGGTTTGTTCGGGGAAAGAAGATGCAATCTCATCTTTTTCATAAGTTTTGTTTGCATCCTTTAATAAATTCCAAACAAAACTTTGATCGAACATTTGTTTTGTAATATGTTCAAAATTATCAGGATGATACTTCTCATCCGTAATATATAAAACATTGCGGTGACTCTTCAATTTCATCGCACAAGCCTTTGCAAACAGTGTTGAAACTCCGACACCGGTTTGAGCGCGAATTAAAGTGAAATCCCCGGAAAGAACCTTGGAAAGAATTTTGTTCTGATTCATATCAAGGTCGGGCTGGAAAGGAATGGAAGCCTTTTTCCCGCCGGCAGCCAATGCTCCGCCGAGTAAAATTGCCTTTACTCTGTCATCTTCGGAAAACGACTTCCAGAGAAGATCATAGTCAGAGAAATCTCTCTTATTTTCTTCATCATATTTTTCGGAAAAGATATAGTCACCTTTATCAAGGATTCTGTTTGGAAGCGGTAAAATTCGATGCGCCCTTGCAGCAGAAATATTTAAGAGAATAATTCTTTCATCGCTCAATTTCAAGGCGTTTTTTGCCTGAAACAGAGCTGTATCAAAGGATAAATTGCTTCCATAGGCAAGGTTGTTACCATCGATCAAAAAATAATCATCAAAGTTATGCTCATTCTTACCGAAAACTTCTACGATCGGCTTCTTTTCCTTTTTCAATGAGAAACCGCTGTAAACTCTTCCCTTTTCACCAAAAAGAAGGACCGGGGACAAATTGTTTTTTTCCAAAACGGAAGCAAACAATAAAGAAAGCTCAAAAGAATTTGCAAACTTATCTTTTAAAACCTTTTCGCAAAGCCTGACAGGCAAAGCGGTCTTTCCCGAATAATCTTCCGGGAAATAGGTAATTCTAAGCTCTTTGATTCGATCATAAACCTGCTGAGAAAAATCAATAGGGTCAGTCAAGGAGTCGGAAGGTTCGATTTGAGAAAGCTCGGGCTGGTAAGGCGTTACAAAGAAAGCAGCACTTTCGATCATATCCTCGGTGCCGGAAAAATAGTAATACGGAAGGATTTTGCAAGAAAAATCTGCAGAAGACAAAAGCTTTCCTTCCTCGGAATAGATGCAAACCGTTATGCAAACATCAAAAATACTCTTTGTAGAAATAAGGTGAGAAATATCCGGTTTCACAAAATCACAGGAAAGATGCCGATATCCAAGGGGAGCTAAATAATCAATACTTGCATCTGCGGTTAAAAGAACATTCGGAGAGGAAATTACACGAATTTTCAACGCAGAAAAAGCCAGGTCAGACAGATTCTCGATATAAAGAGAATCAAATAAATCAAACCCGGCAAAATATGCACCATAGCTATAATTCTTTTTATAATTTAATTTAATTTTGAACAAGTTTTCCATGTAAAACCTCAAAACGAATTATAGTTAGCATATCACAAAAGCAATAATTCGTCAATATTCGCGCTAATTGAAAAAGAACCGCTCCATTGCGTAATGCTTAAATATCAAGAAATTTCTTGCAGTGCTTTTTTAGCGCGGAAAAACTGGCATCGCTGATTACATGTTCGATTTTACAAGCATCTTCTGTGGCAATTTCTTCAGGAACGCCCAGTGTAACAAAAAAATCAGTCAAAAGCGTATGTCTTTCATACATGCTTTCAGCAATACGAACTCCTTCTGCAGTTAGAGAAATATATCCCTCATCAGAAATCGAAATCAGTTCCGCATTCCTTAAAAGCCCCATCGCGCGAGAAACGCTTGGTTTAGAATATCCCGTAAATGCCGCAACATCCACAGAGCGTACATTGGGATTTTTTTTGTTTAAAAGGTAAATAGATTCAAGGTACATCTGACCGGATTCTTGAATTTTCATAACAAACCTTCCAATTTTTTATTTATCTTTCCCGTAAAAAAGTCGAATTACATTATAAGCGGTTTTATACAAATTCGCTTCACTATCGATCAAAGCTTCTGCTAATGACTGGGGTTTCCGCAAAATTGAAAAAACAGCGCTAACGCCAAGATCGTAAACAGAAGTATCCTCATTGGCTCTGCCGCAAAGAACCACCATCGGCACACCAAATTGTTGCGCGCGTTTTGCAATCCCGGACAAAGCTTTTCCGTCTACACTTTGAGAATCAAAG
>JAZUOK010000319.1:0-5953 GCA_045604665.1 Eubacteriales bacterium
AATTGCATATCATCAAAACGAAGTTTTGTATATCATCATTGCGAAAAGAAATGCAGCCTGCGGCTGATGATATACACCTTCGGTGATGAGATGCACGCTTGCGCGTGATGATATACCATTGCTTTCGCAATGGATAAAAAATCGACAGGTCGAAACCTGTCGATTTTTGGTGGAGCCGAGGGGAATCGAACCCCTGTCCGAAATTTGATTCACAGAACCTTCTCCGGGTGCAGACGATGCTTTCATTTCCCGATTTTTAACGCCCACCGTCAGGCTTTAAAGTCGGTAGCTTCATGAGTACATATTCAAACGCAAAGCTTAGTCTGAATGCGTTCACCGCTGAAGTGACACCCAAGCCGGGTTCGCGGTCCTCCCCGGGTGGATGGCCGCCTAATTAGGCAGCGAGAGCTACTCTATTGTTAGCGTTTAATTTTTAATTTGCAGTTTTAAAGAGTGTCTGCGACTCTACCCGCTTATTCTGCTTCAGAAACCCCGTCGAAACCTTTACGGCCCCATATAGGTAAAAGTTTTACTCATCATTGTCTTCGTTTTTAGAGCTTTCTGAAACGAAATCAAAGACATAAAGCGTCTCGCTGATGCGGTCAAAACCGGTTGCTTCCGCGATCGTTACATCATTTTCATTTTGGATCGGAAACACAATGGATTCTATTTCAACACGACGCAAAAATTCGATCACACTGGTGAATACATTTGCAAGCATTTGTACAGAAATGAGATCTCGGATCGCCGTCAGATTTAAAATGTACGCAGCCTCGCCAACAAATTTGATTTGACAAAGGCCGAGATTTTCTTCATCCGAAAAGATTTTAAAACCGACACTGCCTTCCTCAAAAGAGATTTCTGCTTCTTTGCAAAACTGAAGGTGCTCGGAAGCATTCTCAAAAGGTGCTAAATGGATCATAATTCTTTCAGTGCAAGAAGTGCACTTAATTCCTTTCCTTCAATCTCTTCCCAAGTACCGGAACGAAGAGAACCCAGCTGTACCTTTCCTTCCGCAATGCGCTTAAGTCTTGTAACTTCAAGACCCACATTTTCGCACATTTTACGAATTTGACGGTTTCTTCCTTCTGTTAAAATAAAACGAAGCTTATTGGGAATGGCAGGTTCCGGACAAGATACACGACAAGCTTTGATTTGGTAATCATCAATCACCATGCTCTGATTCAAGGCTTTCATTTGCTCATCGGAAGGTGCAGTGCGTACCTTTACCACATAAACCTTTTCCACCTCAGTCTTCGGATGCATCAGGGCATTGGCAAGAGCACCGTCATTTGTCATTAAAAGAAGCCCCTCGGAATCAAGGTCAAGTCTGCCAATAGGATAAACACGCTCAGGGACATTTTTTACAAGGTCGGCAACGCACTTTCTTCCTTTTTCGTCCGACATTGTGGAAACATATCCGCGCGGCTTATTTAATTTTAAATAATACTTTTTCGAGGAGGAAACAACCGTTTTACCTCCAACAGCAATATAGTCTTTTCCGGGAATGATTTTTTGACCGATCTCAGCTTTTCTGCCGTTCACCGTTACATTACCGCGAGCGATCTCTTCCTCTGCTTTTCTGCGGCTCATCAAGCCACAGTCAGCAATATATTTTTGAATTCTAATCTGTTCCATACTAATCAAACCATAATCTAATTTTTTGCATTATTTTTTCCCAAAAGGAAAGCTTTTCTTCTCTTTTTAAAACATCCGTCTCTAAAGTGAGAGGCATTCTGAAAATTTCCAATTCACCGTTTTTAAAGATAACTTCACCAACCGCTTTCCCTTCTTTTTCAGGAGCATAAACAAATCTCGGCAACTCGATATGATAATCTATTTTTTCTTCATTTCTAAGCAGATATTCAAAGGATTCTCGGTTAGAAACAAAAACAGCGGCCTCTTCTCCGCCCACCACGGGAATTTCAAACCGAAACTGCTTGACATCGGCAACCTGTCTTTGACTGTAAAGAGAAAAACCATAATCAAAGAGTACACGGTGATCTCGCCAATCATCGGGATCACCGAGGGTAGCGCAAATAAGCTCTTTTTCTCCCCTCTTTGCACTTGTAACAAGGCATCTGCCGGCTTTTTTAGTGAAACCGGTTTTACCGCCTGTACATTCCTCATAGAGGCGCAGAAGTTTATTATGGTTGGACAAAAATCGGGTTTTGCCGTCAGGTGCTGAAATCGATATGGTTTCAGTCCCGGTAATCTCGCGAAATGCTTCATTCTGCATGGCGTAGCGCATTAATTTGCAAAGATCCCGAGCAGTAGAATAATGACCGTCAACAGAAAGTCCGTGGGGATTTACAAAATTTGTTCTATCAAGCCCAATTCTTCTTGCAGTTTCATTCATAAGGTCTGAAAAGGCAGGAATACTACCTGAAATGTGAAATGCGATTGCACAAGCAGCATCATTTGCACTTTCAAGCATGAGTGCATAAAGGAGCTCTTCCAGTTTCAATTTTTCATCTTTTACCAGATATACAGACGAACCTTCAATTCCAACCGCATCCTTATGCACAACAACATCATCAGAAACAGCGGCAACTTCAAGTGCTACGAGACAAGTCATAATTTTTGTGGTACTCGCCATAGGTAGTTTTTCATCCGCATTTCTCAAAGCAAGTACATCACCCGTTTTTCCATCCATCAGCAAAAAAGAATGTGCTGACGCATCAGAAAACACAGGTACATCCAAACCACCATCGAAAGAAGATGCTCTGCAAGTAATCGGAAGCAAAATCAAAAAAGATGCTGTAAGTAAAATAAACCGCCGTAAAAAATGAAACATTTTCATCCAATCCTATTCGTTTGATAATACGATTATATGGATGAAGTTTAAAAAAATGCCTTACTGTGCGCTTTCCTCAGTATTCTGTTCGTTCTTTTCTTCTTCAGACTCTAATTTTTCTTCATCTTTTTTGAAATAAGACTTGATTTTAGAGAAGATCGCAGGAGATTTATCAACGATGTCAGAAATGGTGTTCACAATGGCACTTTCGGAAGAAACATTGGTTCCGTTTACATTCATCAGTCTGACTTCTCCACCGGAAACCACAAGAAAAGTCATAGGTGTTACAGAAAGACCTGCCCCGTTTCCGCCGCCAAAATGCGGAATATCCCTGCGAGGCGCATTCTTACTGTCAAAATCCACACCGCCTGAGGTAAAGCCACAGCTTACCTTGGAAATGGGAATAATGGTAACATCTCCGGGAAGGGTGATCGGCGTTCCAACCACAGCATCAGCATCCAGAACTTTTTTGATGTTTTCAAGAGAAGCATCAATGACCTGTTTTAATGGAATTTCGTGCATAATTATTGTCCTTTCCTTCAAAAAATCTAAAATATGTGGTGAAAAATAGCTTTATGATATCAAAAACCTTGCTTGTCATCACAAGATGAAGGGAAACCGTTGATTTTTCAGATGAAAAATCGGGGGAGATACATAAGTTTCTGTTGTCACATCGAAAAGTGGAAAAACGCATCAAAAGAGCACAAAGTCCGTTTGCAGCTTGAATAACGGTCCCACATAAAAGGGCGGTCTTTGCCGCATCGTCACTGCCAACAGAAACCTTAAGTTCTTTTAAATTCACAGTAGCTTTTGAAAAATGGTCCTTCACAGCAAGACCGATCACTTTGGAAATATGAACCAAAAAATCTGCAAAGCCAAGTAAATCAACCGATTTCTTTTTTTCTTTTTTCGGTGAAGAGCTTTTCTTCTCTTTTTTTGTTTTGCTGTTATTATCCCGATCTTGATTTAAATATTTATGAAACAGATCCACCGCATCAAAACGGAACCACAAAATTTTTAATGTAATTGTCGGCTTTTCATGGTAGTCGAAAATAATGTGCGCATTCATTCTTAAAACCAAGATGATAAGAACGATGATCGCTAAGACTATATAAATCGCAATCATTCTTCTGTGCCCTGCTCTTCTTCAATTCGAAGTTGAACAGAATTTTCACCCGGTAGATCATCCAGGCTTTCAAGACCAAAGCAACGCAAGAAATTAGGCGTAGTTTGATACAAGATCGGTCGTCCGGGAGCATCCAGCCTTCCGCATTCTTCTATCAACTCTCTTTGAATCAAGGTTGAAATAATACCGGAACAATCCACACCGCGCACCTGCTCAATATAGGTTTTGGTAACGGGCTGCTTGTATGCAACAATCGAAAGAGCTTCAAGAGCTGCTTTGGAAATGGGAGCAGTTCTCTTGATCTCAAGGAGCTTTTGAACCGGCTCGGCATATTCTTTTTTGGTGCAAAGCTGGACATCACCTGCAAGTCTGCAAAGCTGAAAGGATGAATTGCTTTGGTTAAGTCTTTCTTCCAAAGCATCTACAACAAACATTACTTCATTTTTTGTAATGTCAAAAATCTGAGCAAGTCTCTCAATACTGACCGGCTCACCGCCTGCAAAAAGAACAGCTTCCAGAGCGTTGACAAGATATCCTTTTTCGTAGCTTACATATTTCAGAGAATATTCCATGAATTACGCCCCTTTCTTTTCAATATTCAGGCTGATAATATAATCATCGTCTTTTTTCTCAAAGGATATTCGACCGCTTTGAATTAATTGTAAAACCGCAAGGAAAGTTGCAACACGGTCACTGTGTACCCCTTGCTCACGAATCATTGAGGAGAAAGAGACCGAATTACCCATTGGAAACGCCTTGACCATGCGCTTGAGTACAAACACGATCTTCGGCTCAACAGGAGCGACTTTGGCAGAGAAAATGTTTTGAACATCTTCCCTCTTTTTTCGCTCTTTTTCTTCCCTCAGCGCCGTCTTCATCTGCGAGAAAGCTTCCCAAAGCAAATTTGGATCCGTCTGACAAGATTCTACTTTCACGATAGGCATTTGAGGTGTCGGATAATAGCGGTGATAAAACTCTTTTTCCCTTTCGGAAAGAAAAGCAGCCGCTTTTTTCACTTCGGAATATTCAATCAAAGAACGAACAAGATCTTCACGAGGATCTTCCTCTTCCTCCTCTTTGGGAAGGAGCATTTTTGATTTGATATAAAGAAGCTCACACGCCATTACAATAAATTCACTGGAAAGCTCGGCATTATACAGTTGACAAAGCTCCATATACTCAAGATACTGTTCAAGAATCTCTGCAATGGGAATATCGTAGATATTAATTTTTTGTTTTGTGATCAATGTAAGCAAAAGATCCAGAGGACCGTCATACATTTCAAGTTTAAAATTCAACTGATCGTTAGCCATTTAAAGGATAACTCCCTTTGCAACCGTAATAAAAAGATCAAAGAAAAAAGAAACAACATTTTGAATGGGTCTTGACAAAAAGCCAAACCAAAGCAAAAGAATCAGGACAAGCTGAATATATTTTTCGTATGGTGCGATCTTGTAAATGATCCGATAAGGTAAAAATGCATACAGTATCTTTGAACCGTCCAGGGGCGGAATCGGAATCAAGTTGAAAACGCCAAGCCCCAAATTAATTGTAACAAAAAACTGAGCCATCATACAAAGAACTTGGAAAGGTGTAACCCCTTCGCCGGAAATGAGTCCGAATTGAATGCCGATCTTTAATAAAAAAACATAAAGAAAAGACGACAAAAATGCAAGAAGAAAATTGGAAACAGGACCTGCAAGGGCAGTAATTGCCATATCCCTCTTGGGATTTTTAAAAAAACGAGAATCCACAACAACGGGCTTTGCCCATCCGATTTTGAAAAAAATCAGAGCAATAAAACCAAAAGGATCAATATGCTTTAAGGGATTCATTGACAGTCTTCCCATGGATTTTGCAGTAGGATCGCCCAAACGGTATGCCGCAAAGCCATGACAGAGCTCATGAACGGACAAAGAAATTAAAATTACGGGAAGCGTAATCAAAATTTCAATTAAACGCATAATAAAATGATTCAAATTACTACCTTATCCTTCTTTTGTTCTGCGAAGAACCTCGAAAGCACAAAC
>JAZUOK010000320.1:0-2262 GCA_045604665.1 Eubacteriales bacterium
GCTACGATCCGACTTCACCGGACTGCTTTGGCTGGCGCGACCAAGCGAAAATTCCATCACCATGACAGGCAACCCCAGCGTGAACAAAAAGAAAAGATAGACCAGCACAAACGCACCACCGCCGTACTGACCTGCCATCCACGGGAATTTCCACACGTTCCCCACGCCGATCGCACAACCGGCGCTGAGCAAAATGAAGCCGAGACGGCTTCCCAACCGTTCACGTTGCATAACACATATCTCCTCAAACCACAATTTAACATTTCTTTTAAGTTTCTTTTGCATTATATCACACCGACCATATAAGTGCAAGAAAAACAGTAAAAAGAAGATACACGATTGAAAAATCGTGTATCTTCTGCGTGATGTACGTCATTCTTCTAAGCAGTGCACTCGGAACACATAGAGCCGTCCCTTGAGGGACGTTCACTTAGGGAGAAATCGGTTTTTCGCCACGATTTGCCCTGCCTCCTTGTTGCCAAACCTTATAAGACATAGAGTATTACGGCGGTTTGTCAACTTCGAGAGCAGAACAAATCGTTTGGCTATAAAACGGCGAAGCCCCTAAAACAAAAGATTTTTTGACGGAAGAAAAGGAAAAATGCCACGGTAACACTGACGTGTACCGTGGCATTTTGACGCATTACACCGCAAAAAATCCTTGTTTTAGGCGGATAATCCCTAAGTGAGCGCCCCTTATGTTCTCCTTTATTTTTCTGAAATGTATTTAAGCGGCGGTTCTCCCGTTTGCTTTTTGTAAAAGGTACTAAAATAATTAGGAGAAGAAAAGTTTAGTGTTTCTGCCACCTCGCCGACCGTCTTTCCACTATTGAGCAACTCGTTTGCCGCTTGGATTTGAAGGTGTGCCATATGTTTTTTGGGAGAAATCCCCGCATATTTTGAAAAAAGGTGTTTCAAATAACTTGTGCTTATAAAATTTTGCCTCGCAATTTCATCAACCGAAAGATTGAGGTTGACATTATTCGCCATAAACGAAGCAACCTTATTATAGGCCGTTGCCGAAGGAGAGTTGTGCTTTTTCTCGCTTGCCTTTGCTCGGCTGATTCGTATTATAAAAGCCTTTAATCTGCTTTCCGCCTCTAAAAAATCAAGCTCGGTGGCATCGCTGTTTCTGAAAAGGTTGTATATTTTAAAGAAGGTGTAACGGTAATCCTCTTTTTCCTCTTTGGTCAATGTAAAAACGCCGTTTTTTACCGTGTCGGGCAGGGGTCCAACTGATTCAAAGCTGATTATTTTTCCCTGTGCCTTGTTTTGTCCGGCCGTTCTTATGCGGTGAAACTCCATCGGCGCGTGAAAAATCATTTGATTTTCTTCAAGCGTATAAATTTTTTCCTCTTCGGTCGAATACACCTTTCCGCTTTCTACAAAAACAATTTCCCAAAAATTATGAACCTCTCCGCTAAAGATATATTCCTCTTTCCAATCAAACGTAAAGGCAGAATTATAATTTTTAATCGTAAATCCCAAAGTATACCTCCTATATAGTCTAAAAACATACATTGATGGTCTTTTATTGCATTGAAATATATTTTTTCTCGATTTAGTATAAGTATACAGTAAAATATTTTTTTGTCAAGGAGGCATATTTATGAAAGAAAAAATCAAAGTCGGCTTTGTCGGTCTCGGCAGACGCGGAAGCAGTATGCTCAGAAAAGCTCTTGCTCTCATGAATGACGTTGAAATCGAGATGATTTGCGACCTTTTCCCCGAAAATCTTGAAAAAGCTAAGCAGGATTTGTTAGAAAAGGGGCGCAAGGAGCCGATCTGCACCACCGACTACCGCGACATTGTAAACAATCCTGAAATCGATGCCGTTTTCCTGTTCACCTGGTGGAAAGGCAGAATTCAGTTGACCAAGGAGTTTATGAGAGCAGGTAAGTACACTGCTATTGAAGTTGGCTGTGTGGAAAGCTTGGACGATTGCTTTGAATTGGTTCAAATTTATGAAGAGACCGGTGTTCCGTGCATGCTGTTGGAAAACGTTTGCTACGGAAGAAGAGAGCTTCTGGCTCTTAACATGGTGAAAAAAGGTCTTTTTGGTGAAATCGTTCACTGTTCAGGTGGATATTGCCATTACCTCAACGACTGCGAATTGTTCTTGGAAATGGTAGGACCGGACAAGAAAGACGAGGTTACCCACTACAGACTGCAGCACTACATTGACGAGAACTGTGAAAACTATCCGACGCACGAACTCGGTCCGATTGCGAAGTGCCTTGGCATTAACCGCGGCAATCGCAT
>JAZUOK010000321.1:0-6971 GCA_045604665.1 Eubacteriales bacterium
ACATGGCTACGATCCGACTTATATATTGCTTTGAACAGACCCTGGCAGGCAGGCCCCTTAAAGCATGCGATCTTTGACAAAGAGACTGCTTTTGTTCCTGCCTCCCTCTTGCGTCGCTGCCCCGATGTGACCTTCTGCGGTTACGGGGAAGTGATGGACTATATTAAGTAAAACACTGAAAAGGAGTTCATAAAATGGAAAAATCTTTGATGTTTCATATGATCCGATCCGAGCTTGAGGATGCGGTAGGTGTGGAAAATGTTTCTACCTCTCAAGCAGAATGTGCCATCTATTCCGTAGACTATTTTTGGCTGAGCCGCAAGTGGCAGGATGCCGGCGAAAAGGGCCCGATGCCCGATATTGTGGTTCGTCCCGGCAGTGCCCAGGAGGTTTCCAAGGTCTTAAAGATCGCAAATTACTATAAGATCCCCGTGACCACTTGGGGCGGCGGCTCCGGAAGCCAAGGCGGTGCGCTTCCCGTATCCGGCGGTATTCTTCTGGATGTGAAGCGTATGGACAAGCTCTTGGAACTGAATGTGGAGGCAGGATATGTAACCTGCGAGACCGGTATGATCTTCTCCGTTTTGGAGGATCTGGTCAATGAAAAGGGCTATTCTGTGATGCACCTTCCTTCCTGTATGACCTGCTGTACCGTTGGCGGTGCTTTGGCGCACAACGGCATCGGCATTCTTTCTACCAAATACGGTAAGATGGACGATATGTGCCTGTCTCTTGAAGTGGTACTTCCCAACGGTGATATCATCAACACCCTTCCCGTACCCAAGCACTCTACCGGTCCCAATCTGATTCCTGTTTTTGTAGGCTCTGAAGGAACTCTTGGCGTGATGACCAAGGCGAAATTCAAGATCGTAAAGCAGCCTGAGGTAAGGATCCACCACGCATTCCTCTTCTCCGATATTCACATCGGTTACGAGGCTTGCCGTGAGATCGTACAGGCAGTAAAGCCCTCCATCGTTCGTTTGTTTGACGAGGCGGAGACCGTTTCTATCATCAAGAAGGTCATTGGCTTTGAAAAGAAGGGCTCTTTTTTGAATCTGACGCTGGAAGGCTACAAGAAGATCGTAGATGCGGAGCTTGAGATCGTTCTGGAGATCGCCAAGAAATACGGTGCGGAGGATCTCGGTACCGATTACGGTGAAAAGTGGTTTGAGAACAGAATCACCTTCTTCTATCCCGGTCACATTATGGACCTTCCGCAGATGTTCGGTACTTTGGATACGGTAGCCACCCACGATAACATTGAAAAGATCTACCGTGCCATGAAAAAAACCGTGGAAGAGGGATTTAAGGAATACGGCGTTCGCTTTATTTCCCACAGCTCCCACTGGTACGATTGGGGCGCGATGAACTACTCTCGCTTTATTATCGACAATCCTCCCAAAGACCCCGAAGAAGCACTGCGTGTTCACAACCGGATCTGGAATGCAGGTGTGCGCGCCGCTTTGGACAACGGAGGTGTTCTCAACGATCACCACGGCATCGGCCTGAAGCTTTCAAGACTTGTGAGAGAGCAGTACGGCCCTGCTATGCAGGTGCTGGATGCCCTGAAAACAAAGCTTGACCCCAACGGGATCATGAACCCCTATAAATTGGGACTGTAAGAAGATAGGAGGAAACGAAAATGATTAGTCAAAATGCGCTTCATCATGCGGAAAAATGCCGTTTTTGCTGGATGTGCCGCCATCTGTGCCCTGTTCAGCATCAGACCGGTAAGGAACTGAATACCCCCCGTGCAAAGGGACTTCTTCTCAGCATGGTAGATAAAGGAACACAGAAATTTGACCGTGATATGGCAAAGGCAATGTACGAATGCCTTCTTTGCGATGCCTGTACCAACGACTGCGTTACCGGTTATCAGCCTCCTCTTTTCATTCGTGAGGCAAGAGGACAGGCTGTGGTGGAGGATGTAGCACCTGAGGAAGTAATGGTCTTGGTGGAAAACGCTCTTTCCACAGGGAATATTTTCGGAGAGGAAAAGCCCTCCTTTGCACAGGACGGCAAGGATGTGCTTGTTTACATCGGTGATGCGGCAGCGCACCGTGCTCCGAAAATGGCAAAGAATTTCCTGGATCTTTTGAAAAAAGCAGGCGTTTCCGCAAAGGTTCTTGAAAAGGAGCCCTCCTCCGGCTTTATGCTTGCGGATCTGATCGGCTATACGGAAGAGGTATCCGGTCAGGCGAAAAAATGCGCCGATGCCATTTCGGAAATAGGTCTTCCCGTTGTGGTTCTTGACAGCTACGATGCGGAGATCATGAAGCAGA
The DNA here is from genome assembly GCA_045604665.1 of Eubacteriales bacterium. Lineage (GTDB taxonomy): Bacteria > Bacillota > Clostridia > Oscillospirales > SIG627 > RGIG5579. The sequence continues at coordinate 2,283 of JAZUOK010000321.1, forward strand.
AATACCCCGAATGGGGCTGTGAGATCAAAGTTCCCGTTATGACTACAACTTCTTTTGTGGCTTCTCTTATCGAAGAAGGCAAGATCGAAAAGAAAAAAGGTCTCGGAATCAAGGGTGCATGCCACGACGATGACCGCCTTGCAAGAGTGTTCCACGAATTTGAACCTGTCAGAAAAATGGCAGAAGCGGCAGGGTATGAAAAGGGCGAAATGTTCCTGAAAGAAAAGCTTGCCAAATCCTGCGGTACCGTGGTAGCATATTCCTATATGCCCGAGATCACCACCCGTGTGGCAAAAGGCCGCTGGGCGGATCTTCTCCGCACTGACTGCGAGGCAATGCTCACCGCAAGCCCTCAGGCGTATTTTATGTTTGAAAAAGCACTGCCCGAAGACAAAAAGCTCGTTGACCTTTACGAGGCACTTTTATAAGATATGAAGAAAAAAATTCTGGTGTGTATGAAAGCCGTGCCCGTGTCCGTTGTGGTGCCGGTGGACAGCAAATACCACCTGGATCGGGAGGGTGTGGGACTGGAATGGAATCCTGCAGATCTCTCGGCCCTGGAGGCGGCCCTTCGTCTGAAAAAAGAAGAGGGAGAAGTGGTGGTTTTGACTATGGGCCCTCAAAAGATCGAAAAGCTCCTGAAGGATCTTTTTCCCCTTGGAGTGGATCGTGCGATCCTTCTTTGTGACAGGGCTATGGCAGGAGCAGATACCTTTGCTACCGCTCGCACCTTGAAGGCAGCGGCGGAGAAACTGGGTCCTTTCGATCTGATTTTTCTCGGCCGAAGAGCCATTGACGGGGAAACGGGTCAGGTAGCGCCGTCCCTTGCAGCTAATATGGATCTGCCTGCCGTCTCCGATGTGGAAAAGATAGAGGAACAAGACGGCGAGCTTCTTCTTTCCCGAAGACTTGAGAATGGCATTCTTAAGCTTTCCTGCAAGGAAAAAGTTGTTGTCAGTGTTTGTGAGTATTCCTACCCCTTGCGCCTTCCCGGTATTCTTTCCATGAGAAAGGCAAAGGGAAAGTGTGTTGAGATCCTTTCTGCAAATTCTCTTCCCGTAAAGGAAGAAGAGATAGGAATGAAGGGCTCTTTGACCAAGGTGGTCTCCATGACACAGAATTTCCCCGGAAAAAGACAGGGTGTTCGTGAGACCGATCCCAAAAAAGCCTTGGAAGATATGATGAATCAGATCCGCGAGGTGACATTATGACAGAGATTTTTGTTCTATGCCCCTTCGGGATCGAAAAAGGTCTTATAAGCGAAGCGGCTAAAATGGGCGATGTGCGGGTATTGGTTCCCGAAAAGGATCGGGAGGATGCCATTCTTTACGGTGCAAAATACATCCACCTTTTAAAAGGAGAGATCGTTGACGAAGGGGACTTTGCTGCTTTTCTGGCGGAAAGGATTCTTTCTCTCGGCAGCCGGATCGTGCTTTCCCCTGCTACGGTGCAGATGCGCAATGTGATGCCGTATCTTGCATCCCTTCTGAAAGCAGGTCTAACGGCAGACTGTACGGCACTTTCGCTTCAAGGGGAAGATGTATTGCAGACCCGTCCTGCCTTTGGCAATTCTTTGATGGCGACCATTCGTACACTGAGCAAAATCCAGATGGCAACGGTACGCCCGGGCACATTCCGCCCCGAAGAAAAGCCTTTTTTAAACCGTGAGATCTTCACGGAGATATACATTCCCAAAAAGGAAAGACTCCTGATCAAGGAGTTTACCTCTTTCTCCGAGAAAAAGCCTTTGACCGAGGCTCGTATCATTGTAGCAGGCGGTCAGGGGATCGGTTCTAAGGAAGGGTTTTTAAAGCTTTCCGAATTTGCGGAAAAGATCGGTGCGGCGCTGGGCGCCAGCCGAACGGCGGTGGATAACGGCTTTTTGCCCTATCACTGTCAGGTGGGAATGACCGGTATTACCGTCAGCCCCAAAATTTATATTGCCGTGGGGATCAGCGGTGCGGTTCAGCATCTTGCAGGCATGGCAGGATCGGAAAAAGTCATTGCCATCAACTCCGACCCGAAAGCGCCCATTTTTGACTATGCGGATTACGGCTTTGTGGGAGATTGGAGAGAAATCATTTCGATTTGATTGGAGGAAACAAAATGAATTACAAAAAAACATATGTACCTCAAAAGGGTTATACCAAGGTTTGCACCAAGGAGAACAGTACTTGTAAGCGCTTGGAATTTGGCATGATCCAGCTTGACGGGAAAGAAAGTGTTACCCTGCAAACGGAGAATATGGAATTTTCCTTCATTTTCCTCACCGGAAAAGCGGATGTAAAAATAGGAGAAACTGAATGGAAGGGTGTCGGCGGCAGAGAATCGGTGTTTGACGGCCCTTGCCACAGCGTATATGTACCGAGAAACACTTCTGTTACCTTTACGGGACTCGGCCCCGTTCAGATCGCGGCCATTTCCTCTCCCACCGATAAGGATTCCGTGCCTCAGTGGAAAAAGCTGGAAGAGGTGAAGGTTCTTACACTTGGTGAAGAGCCCTGGAAGAGAGATTGCCATATTATTATCGACGGCGATACTCGTGCAGATTATCTGACCGTAGGTGAATCCTTTGTGATTCCCGGAAACTGGGCAGGCTTCCCCGGTCACAAGCACGACGAAGACAATATGCCCGCCGAATCCGTTGCGGAAGAGATCTATTTCTTCCTCTTCGACAAGGAACAGGGCTTTGGTTTTCAGAGCCTTTATACCGCCGACGGCAGTATTGATGAGACCTATCGGGTGAAAAACAATGATCTGGTGGAATTTCCCAAGGGATATCATCTAACCATGACCGCGCCCGGTTACAAAATGTATATTTTGTGGTTTATGGCAGGGGACATTCAGGGGATCCACAGAACCAATGATCCCGATCATGAATGGATCCTTGGCTGATACGGAGTAAAAAATGAAAGAATATGTACTTGGTGTTGATATTGGCAGCGGCTCGGTGAAACTAACCCTCCTTTCCCGAAATGGCGAAATTGTGGGAAGTGACGGCTGCGAATATCCCACTTCATACCCTTCTCCCGGTTTTTGCGAGCAGGATCCCGAAAACTGGTGCACGGCATTTCAAAAAGCCCTTTCCCGGCTTCTTGACAAAACGGGTGCCACGAAAGAGGAGATCCGAGCGCTGGCGCCCGATGCCGCCACCCACACAGCGGTGCTTCTGGACGAGGATTTTCGTCCTGTGCGCCCTGCTATTTTGTGGACGGATCAGCGAAGCAAAAAAGAGGTTTCCTATCTTTTGGAAAACCACCTAAAATTGCTCCGTGAAAAGACCCTCAATACCCCCACCACCATCTGGACTCTTCCCCAGCTTCTTTGGGTGCAAAAAAACGAGCCCGAAAACTGGAAAAGGGTGCGCCATATCCTTTTTGCCAAGGACTATTTGCGCTACCGCTTAACGGGGCATCTTGCAACGGATATGATCGATGCGGCAGGCTCCATGCTTTTTGATGTGGAAAAAAATGCCTGGTCCGAAGAGATCCTTGCCATCTCGGGAATCGCGCCTTCCCTTTTGCCTCCCGTTTTGGATCCTTTGGACAAGGTTGGCTGTGTGACGAAAAAGGCGGCAGAGGAATTTGGACTTTCCGATCAAACTGAGGTCTTTTGCGGAACCACCGATACGGTCATGGAAATTTTGGCTTCTGGCAGCACCACGCCCGGTCACGCAACGGTAAAGCTTGCCACCGCAGGCAGAATTTGTGTGATCAGCCCGGAAAAATTGGATTCAAAATTTGTTTTCAATTACCGCCATGTGGTAAAGGGGATGTGGTACCCGGGAACGGGCACGGCAAGCTGTGCCAACAGCTACCGCTGGTATCGCGATGTGCTTGGCAGAGAAGACTATGCCAAAATGGACGGGGAAGCATCTCAGGTTCCTGCAGGATCTGAGGGGCTTATGTTCCACCCGTATTTAAACGGGGAGCTGACCCCTTACAACGATCCGACTCTTCGGGCAAGCTATGTGGGTATCAGTGCCATGCACAAAACGCCTCACTTTACAAGAGCTACCCTTGAGGGGGTAGCATTCAGCCTTCGGGATTGCCTTGAGACCCTTTACGGTCTCGGTGTAAAATTTGACAGGGTCCGTGTGATCGGCGGCGGTGCCAAGGGCCTTTTGTGGCGGCAGATCGTATCCGATGTTTTGGGCCTTACTCTGGAAAAGGTAAAGGTGGACGATTCCTCCTTCGGCTCTGCGCTTCTTTCGGCAGTGGGACTTGGCTGGTACCGTGATTATGAAGAAGCCGCGGAAAAATGTGTGAAGATCGATTCGGTAACTTCGCCCGATCCCGAAAATGAAAAGCTTTACGATAAACTTTTTCTCCGCTACAAAAAGGTGCACGATGCCTTGGCGGATATTTATAAGGAAATGTAATTCTTCGGATCATAAGGAGAAAAGATATGCTTGATTATAAAGTGAAGATCGGACTTGCTCCCATGCGGCGCAATGTCAGCCCCCGTCCCAGCGGAACCCCTTTTGCTTGGGATGCTGCCGAAGAGCGGGGAGAAAAATTTGTTCGTTATATTGAAGAAAATTTTGCAAATGAACATGTGGAGTTTGTCAATACAAAGGATATCGGCTCCAATGGCCTTATGTTTGACGATGCCACAGCAAGAGAATTTGCCGAGCGTTTTCAAAAAGAAAAGGTGGATGCTGTCTTTATCATCAACTGCAACTTCGGC
>JAZUOK010000322.1:0-4290 GCA_045604665.1 Eubacteriales bacterium
GTAAAGCTTTCTCTGCCGGAAGCTATCGGCTGCTTTGAAAGATGCTCTCTTCTGATCGATGAAAGAGCAAAAAGCCCCATTCGCCTAAAGGTAACTCCCGACGGCCTTGAGGTAAAATGCACCACCGCAAACGGTAAGATCGACGAAGAGATCTTCTGCAAGGTGGAGGGTGAAGAAATGGTTGTTGGCTTTAACAACAAATTTTTACTGGATGCCCTGCGCGGTGCCGCTGCCTGCGGACAGGAAGAGGTCATGTTTGATCTGAACTCACCTCTTTCCGGTATGGCAATTACCAGTGCCGAAACTGACGCCTTCTACTATATGGTCGTACCTATGCGACTGAACTGATGCGGCTGGATCATATTGAAGTTTCCTCTTTTCGCAATATAGAAAAGGCATCCGTCTCCTTTTTACCCGGAAGCAATGCCCTTGTAGGAAAAAATGCCCAAGGGAAAACAAATTTGATGGAAGCAATTTATCTGCTTGCTTGCGGAAAGAGCTTTCGGGTCAGAAGTTATCGGGAAATGATCGCCTACGACAAAAAAAACTGCTCGGTCGCCGTTCAGGTATCGGGGGAGGGTCTCCCTTTTGAACTGAAAATGGTACTGGATGCCAAGGAAGGCAAGGCAATTTATAAAAACGGCGTAAAAATTTCCCGTCTTTCGGATTTTTTGGGACTGTTTCGGGTGGTTCTGTTTTGCCCCGAGCATCTTTCTCTTGTGAAAGACGGTCCCGGAAAAAGAAGAAGCTTTATTGACGGTGCCATTTGCCAGATCCGTCCCTACTATGCCTCCCTTCTAAATGAATTTAATAAGATCGAAGCTCAGAGAAGTGCTCTTTTAAAGCAAAGCACAAAGAAACATATTCCCAAAGAGCTTTTTTCCGTCTGGAACGAGAGACTTTCTAAGATCAGTGTGAAGATCGCTTCGATCCGCGCAGATTATATTCGCTCTCTTTCCCGTCTTGCCCCGGTTCATTTTGGAAAAATAGCAAAGGGCGCGGAGGAGATGAAATTAAAATATGTATCCGATGTGTATCAAGAAGATATCTCGATAGAGGAAATGGAGAAAAAATACCTTTCACAGCTGGAGGATTCCTTTTTTTCCGATCAAAAATACGGCTTTACCTCAAAAGGGATCCACAGAGACGATCTTGACATTGAGATCGGAAACAAAAGTGCGCGGAATTTTGCCTCTCAGGGTCAGCAGAGAAGTGCCGTTTTGGCACTGAAATTTGCAGAGGGTGAGATCTCAAGAGAAATGACCGGTCAAGACCCCGTTTATCTTTTGGATGATGTACTCAGTGAATTGGACGAGGAAAGAAGAGAGTATATCACAACGGGCCTTGTGGGAAAACAGGTCATCATTTCCGGTACTGAGGAAAGGGATCTTTCCTTTGTGGATAAGAAAATTTGTGTTTCGAAGGGAACTTTTCAATGAAAAATCCTTTTTTGGATATTGGTGACGGCAATGCGGTACTAAAAAATAAGGTGGTTTTGATTCTGAATGCGGAAAGCTCCACCTTGCAAAAGGATACCCGAAACTTTATTAAGAAATTGAACCGAGAAAATCATGCGGTCATGCCGAAAAGACCTTTACGGCAGATCAACTCGTTTATTTTATGCAACGCATACGGGGAGGACAGCCTGTTTTCATCCTCCCGTTCCTCCAAAGCAGTAAGTGAAAACGGATAACATCGTAAGGAAAGGAAAACGATTTTGGAAAACAAGGAATTTACCCAAGTAGAAAACACCTACGACGAAAATCAAATACAGGTACTGGAAGGGCTGGAAGCGGTTCGGAAAAGACCCGGTATGTATATCGGTTCTACCGGTCAGAGAGGTCTGCACCATCTTATTTACGAGATCGTGGATAACTCCATTGACGAAGCTCTTGCCGGCAGATGTGATACTATCACCGTGACCCTTCATAAGGACGGGTCGGTCTCCGTTCAGGATAACGGTAGAGGGGTTCCTGCAGGTACCCATCCAAAAATGGGCATTCCTACCCTGGAGGTTGTATTTACCGTGCTTCACGCAGGCGGTAAATTCGGCGGCGGCGGATATAAGATCTCCGGCGGTCTGCACGGTGTAGGCGCCAGCGTTGTAAACGCCCTTTCCGAATGGATGGAAGTGGTCAACTGCTACGACGGTAAGGAATATACCGAGAGATTTGAAAGAGGTAAGGTAGCAAGAGGCATCCAGTGCAAGGGAGAAACGGATAAGCACGGACTTTTTGTTCGCTTTATGCCTGACAGCGAGATCTTTACCGAGATGGATTTTGACTATACCACGGTTTTAAACCGTCTTCGTGAGCAGGCGTTTCTCACTGCAGGGGTCACCATTGACTTTTATGATGAAAGAGATTTCGACGGTAAGAGCGAAATGGAAGCAGCCCTGGAAAACGGTCTCATCACGGAAGAGGAAGCTCTTCAGGAGGATGAAGAAGAAAGAGAAGACGGCGGCTACTACCGCAAGGAAAAGGAAAAGAAGTATACCAGACTTTGTTTTGAAGGCGGTATCCGTTCCTTTGTTTCTTACTTAAACGAAAAGAAGAGATGCAATCTCTTAAACGAAAAGGTCATTTACATTTCTTCCGAGGGCAAGGGCTGTCAGGCTGAGGTTGCCCTTCAGTATAACGACGGCTATCAGGATATGACCTTATCCTTTGCCAATAACATTCATACCCCCGAGGGCGGTACTCACGAGACCGGCTTTAAGACAGGTCTTACCAAGGTATTTAATGAATACGCCAAAAAATACGGGTACTTGAAGGACAGCGACAAGAAATTTTCCGGAGAGGATGTAAGAGAAGGTCTTACCTGTATCATCTCCGTGAAGGTAGAAGAGACCCAGTTTGAAGGTCAGACCAAGACAAAACTTGGTAATGTAGAGGTTCGTCCTCTTGTAGATTCTCTCATGACCGAAAAGCTCGGTGAATATTTTGAAGAAAATCCCGCGGTGGCAAAGCTTCTTATTGAAAAAGCCTTGGCTGCCAACCGTGCAAGAGAAGCGGCAAAGAAGGCAAGAGAGGCTTCCAGAAGAAAGAGTCCCCTGGAATCCGGTGCACATCCGGAAAAGCTTGCTGACTGCCAGGAAAAGGATCCTGCAAAGAGTGAGATCTTCTTTGTAGAGGGAGATTCTGCAGGCGGTACCGCAAAGGACGGCAGAGATTCCAAATACCAGGCGATCTTGCCTCTGCGCGGTAAGATCTTGAATGTAGAAAAGGCCCGTCTTGACAGGGTATATTCTTCCACACAGATCATTCCGATCATTCAGGTATTAGGCTGCGGTATCGGGGACGATTTTGATATTGAAAAGCTTCGCTACGGCAAGATCATTCTTATGGCGGATGCGGATGTAGACGGTGCCCACATCAAGACCCTTCTTCTCACCTTCTTCTTCCGTCATATGAGACCTCTCATTGAAAAAGGTCACATTTTCTGTGCAATGCCCCCTTTATATAAGGTATATAAGGGCAAACAGCAGGAATACGCCTTCTCCGATGAAGAAAGAGATGAGATCATCGCCCGTATGGGTGACAATGCTCAGGCAGAAAGATATAAAGGTCTTGGTGAAATGGACGCAAATCAGCTTTGGGAAACCACCATGGACCCCGAAACCAGAACCCTTGTTTCCGTGAGCATCGAGGATGCTTACGCCGCCGATGAGACCTTTACCCTTTTAATGGGCGATAAGGTAGAGCCCAGACGAGAATTTATCGAGCAAAACGCCAAATATGTGCAAAATCTCGACATCTGATTGTGGAAAACTCTGTGGATTGTGTGTGAAACTATAAAAAAATCATAAGTTTTCCACAGGTTGTGGAAAAGTAGTCCACCAAAGACTGTTTTACAAAAGGCACGATAATAAGGGAATTTTTCTCTTTTTTGCTGAAAGAATATCCAAAATAATTCACAAAAAGAAAAACGGAAACAGGATCTTTTCCCCTGTGAAACGCTTTTTGTGAAACACAAAAAAGACCCCCCATAGAAAGGAAAAATTTTTATGGAATTGAATTTAGAAGGACAGAAGATCGATAATGTTGATATCGTCAAAGAGATCAAGAAAAGCTATATCGATTATTCTATGAGTGTTATCGTTGGCCGTGCGCTGCCCGATGTGAGAGACGGTTTAAAGCCCGTGCACCGCAGAATCCTTTATGCGATGTATGAGGATAAACTGACCAGTGATAAGCCATTCCGCAAATCTGCCACCACGGTAGGTAATGTGCTTGGTCACTATCACCCCCACGGTGACAGTGCCGTATACGATGCCATGGTGCGCCTTGC
>JAZUOK010000323.1:0-3391 GCA_045604665.1 Eubacteriales bacterium
GGAAAAAATATGTAAATGAGAAAGCTTTCTTTCCCTGGAAGCACGAACAGCAGCTTCGGCAACCTCTTCAACACCGTCACCTTTTAAAGCAGAGATCTCGATCACGGGACAAGAAAGCGCGCGGGACAAAGCTGCAATGTCGATCTTACCGCCGTTTTTTCTCACAACATCCATCATATTGATGGCAATAACAAGAGGAATGCCAAGTTCCATCAATTGCGTGGTGAGATAAAGATTTCGCTCAAGGTTCGTACCATCAACAATGTTTAAAATAACATCCGGTCTTTCCTCAACCAAATAGTTTCTGGAAACAACCTCCTCCATTGTATAGGGAGAAAGAGAATAAATGCCGGGTAGGTCAACAACCTCAACATCCTTATTCTTTTTCATTTTACCGCTTTTTTTCTCAACGGTAACACCGGGCCAGTTTCCAACATACTGATTGGAACCGGTCAAAGCATTAAACAGGGTCGTCTTACCCGAGTTCGGGTTTCCTGCAAGGGCAACTTGAATACTCATAAACATTTCCTCCAACGATTAGCCAGTGCTAACTCTCCGATAAAAAAATTACTCAACTTCGATCATCTTCGCGTCTTCTTTTCTCAGGCTTAATTCGTAGCCTCTGACGCAGATCTCGATGGGGTCGCCGAGCGGAGCAACCTTACGAACATAAATTTCCACGCCACGGGTGATACCCATATCCATAATTCGGCGTTTCACAGCACCGACTCCGTGCAGTCTGACAACCTTTGTCGTCTTCCCTACCGCAACATCTTTCAAGGTGTTCAATACAGTACTCTCTCTTTCTCAAAATTGAGTTAGCATACGCTAACTACCTGTGAATAATAGCAGAAAAAAATACTTTTGTCAATACTTTTTCTCAAAAAACTCTATTTTTTTCCATAGGAGTAAAAATAAGATCTTCTTCGATTTTTCGCTTACCAATCTTATAATATCCGTTTTTTTCGTAGAACGAAATTGCCGAATCGGAAGCGTTCAGCGTAATTTTTTCACCGATACACCTTCCTTCCATATAGAAAAGCAATTTCTTCCCAAAACCAAGACCCTGCTTTTCCTTTAAAACATATAGCAGCAATATATGTTTCTTCTCTTTCAGTGCACCGACACCGATGAGCTCTCCGTCTTGAAAATATCCGAACAGCTCAATTTTTCCGTCAAAAGTATTCATAGAGAGGGATACGGGAGCCACCAAATCGCGAAAGCGTTCCATTCCGTTTATTGTATGATTGTTCTTCTCCGCTTGATAAAAGCTCTTCCACAAAACAACAGAAGCTGCTTCAAAATCTTCATATTCTAACCTTCTGATCATACTTTCCCTCCTATCGATATGAGAATAACGAAAAGAGGAAGGTTTGTCAATCAAAATATATGTAAAAAAATGAAAAAAATCAGCATTTTTCTCTTGCAACCAAGAAAAAAATGCAGTATAATAAGTACAACTTTTTTTACTTTTCGGAGGAATTTTTATGAGTTCAAACATTCGTCCCGATTCTATGGCAAGAATCAACACCAAAGAGCTTGCTGATGCATTTATCAAAGAGCAGGTAAACGAGATCCGTAATCAGGTTGGCGACAAAAAGGTTCTCCTTGCACTTTCCGGCGGTGTTGACTCCTCCGTTGTTGCTGCGCTTTTGATCAAAGCAATCGGCAAACAGCTCGTTTGTGTACATGTAAACCACGGTTTGATGCGTAAAGGTGAAAGCGAACAGGTTATCGAAGTTTTTGGAAAAGAACTGGATGCAAATCTTGTTTATGTTGATGCAACCGACCGTTTTCTTGATCTTTTAAAGGATGAAGCTGATCCCGAAAAGAAGAGAAAGATCATCGGCGGTGAATTTATCAAGGTTTTTGACGAAGAAGCCGCAAAGCTTGAAGGCATCGACTTTCTTGCTCAGGGTACCATTTATCCCGATATTTTGGAAAGCATCAAAGCAAAAGAAAGCGGAAAGCCCGTAAAATCTCATCACAATGTAGGCGGTCTGCCCGAGGATATGAAAATGGAGCTCGTTGAGCCCATCAAGCTCCTCTTCAAAGACGAAGTTCGCGTTGTCGGCGAGGCACTCGGTCTTCCCCACGCTATGGTTTACCGTCAGCCCTTCCCCGGCCCCGGTCTCGGTGTTCGTTGCCTTGGTGCAATTACCCGTGACAGACTAAGTGCCCTGAGGGAAGCCGACGCCATTCTCCGCGAAGAATTTGACTTAAGCGGTCTTGCCGAAAAAGTTTGGCAGTATTTTGTAGCAATTCCCGATATGAAGAGCGTAGGCGTTCGTAATGATATGCGCTACGAAGGTTGGCCTGCCATTATTCGCGCTATCAATACCACCGATGCTATGACCGCAACCATCGAAGAGATCCCCTATCCCGTGCTTCACAAGATCACTCAAAGAATTACAAACGAAGTAGAAGCAATCAACCGCGTTCTCTTTGACCTTACCCCCAAGCCCACCGGAACCATCGAGTGGGAATGATATCTACTGGCTTACAAGTGCCCGAAAACCCTTTGAAACAAAGGGCTTTCGGGCATTTTATGTTTTAGTGAAAATGCCTTTGCAACACTTTTGCAACACACAGTGTGAAAATTATAAAAAGGAATGGTTGCAAGTGGCTATCAAGTTAAGTTCGGAGGAAGTAAATTACCTTAATGGTGTAGTTTCATCGAGAAATATAGTTGCAGGTCATCAAGCAGCGGCAATCTGGCAAAGCACCGGTCGCCGCTTTGTGATCTTGTTAAGTATTTTCTCAACCTATAAATATTTTTTAGAAATAGCCGCACATTTCATGCCCCTGATCCGTTAAACATTATGAAGGGAGGTTCAGTTTAATATGGATATTGAAGAACAATATGACAAAATATACCGATATTGCTATTTCAAGATGTATGATGATCAAATAGCACAGGAAATTACCCAAGAAACCTTTCTTCGTTTTTACAAGCAAGGATTAAATCTTGGCAGTGACAAAGCGCTGCCGTACTTATACACAATTGCAAAGAATTTGTGTATAGACCACTTTCGTAGGCGGACGACTGAAAGCTTAGAGGAAATAACAGAAGAAGTTATAGATGACCCAACCGAAGACCTGATAAGTAATTTAACATTAAGAATGATAATGTCAAAATTACCGGAAGATGAACAAGAATTGATTTTTTTGCGGTATGTAAACGGAATATCTATTACAGCGATTTGTAAAATCACTGGTTTATCTCGATTTGCTTTTTATCGTAAATTATCTAAATCATTGAAATGGATGAAAGAGGAATTGTTGAAGGAGGGATTTTCAAATGAATAATAAATTGAAGCGGAGTATTCAAAAAGCGTTTGAACCTCCGAAGCCAGACCAGAAGGAAAAGACACGATTTTTAAGAACATTA
>JAZUOK010000324.1:0-3538 GCA_045604665.1 Eubacteriales bacterium
CTTCGTTGCAGGCTTTATCGGTACTCCCCAGATGAACTTCATCAACGGTAAGCTCATTAAGAAGAGAGGCGAAGACGGCATCTTCTTTACCTTCGGTGAAAACGAATTTAAGCTTCCCGAAGAAAAAGCAGAAAATGAAGAACTCCAGCAGTATATTGGCAAGGAAATCATTGCCGGTATCCGTTCCGAAGCAATTCACGACGAGCCTATGTATCTTTCCCAGTTCTCCGATTGGGTGATCGATGCAGGCGTTGATGTAACCGAGCTTATGGGTGCTGAGATCTTCCTTTACCTGAACAGCCAGGAATCCAACTTCATCGCAAGAGTATCTCCTCGCTCCAAGGCTAAGGTTGGCGATTCTATCAAGGTTGCATTTGATATCAACAGAATGCACTTCTTTGATAAGGACACCGAGATCTGCTTCTGCCACTAAGAAATATCAAAATCACCGCGCGATGAGCGCGGTGATTTTTTTGTGCATCTTGATTTATTTTTATCTTTATGGTAAAATAAGTCGATTTTGCGAAAGAAAGGTTTAACTTATGAAAACGAAACAAAACGGTTTTGCCAGCGGCCTTGGCTTTATTATGGCTGCTGCAGGATCTGCGGTAGGTCTTGGAAACCTTTGGGGCTTTCCATATAAAACCCATGACTACGGCGGGGCGGCATTTGTTCTGGTCTATATTGCTTGCGTTCTCTTTATCGGCGTGATCACGATGACCTGCGAGATCTTTATCGGCCGCAGAGCACAGGCAAATCCTGTTACCGCTTTTAAGAAGATCCATAAGAATATTGGTTGGTTCGGCGTGCTTGCAGTGGTGATCCCTGCATTCATTGCCTGTTATTATTCGGTTCTCGGCGGATACACTGTTCGGTTTGCGACAAATTCCATCAAGGGGAATGCAGGTACCTTTGCTTCCTTTGCCGGAAATGAATGGCAGGTGATCCTTTTCACTGCTATCTTTATCGGTCTTGCCCTCTTTGTGGTGATGGCAGGCGTGAAGGGCGGTATTGAAAAGGCATCCAAGGTATTGATGCCTGCGCTGTTTGTGATTCTGGTAGGAACGGTTATTTTCTCCCTTTGCCTCGGGGAAGGGGTGAAAGAAGGCCTTATCTTCTATTTAAAGCCTGATTTTTCAAGGCTTTCCGGATCGGGAATTTTGGCCGCAATGGGACAGGCGTTCTACTCTCTGTCTTTGGGTATGGGCGCTATGATTGCTTACGGTTCTTATACCGGAAAAGAGATCAATATGATCAAGTCTACTGCGATGATCTGCGTTTTCGATACGGCAGTGGCGCTTCTTGCAGGCTTTGCTATTTTCCCTGCGGTATACCATTATACGGCAACTACCGGTATGGAAGCAGGCTCCTTCCAAGGAGTCGGTCTGATGTTCCAGACCCTTCCTTTGGTATTTGAGGATCTAGGCGTCATCGGTAAAGTGATCAGCCTCTTCTTCTTTGCAATGATCGTGATTGCGGCGGTAACCTCTGTTATCTCCCTTTTGGAAGTGGTTTGTCAGTTTGTGATCCAAAAATTCCGCATTCCCCGTAAGAAGGCGGTTTCCATTCTTGCTCTGATTTGCTTTGCTATTTCCATCCCTGTTGGTATTTCCTTGGGACAGGCGCTGAACGGTGAAGAAGGAATTACGGTGTTCGGACAGAATCTTCTGGATCTGTTTGACATTATCACCAATACGGTTCTGATGCCGGTGTGTGCATTCTTTAGCTGTATTGCCATCGGCTGGATCTTCGGTCCGAAAAAAGCCTGCGATGAAATGCAGGAAGACGGTCAGAAGCTGGGCTTTTTCCGTCCCGTATTTATGTGTATGGTAAAATTTGTCACTCCGATCCTTATCCTTGTGATCGAGATCTTCGGTGTATACGACCTGATCTTCCCCAAAGGAGATGCAGGCAGAGTGTTCTCGTCAAACGGACTTGGTATCACCTTATCCGCTTATGCGCTTCTTGCTGTGGGTGTGATCGTTTACTTTGCATTCTTTAAGAACAAAGAAACCGGCTGCAACGCAGACGAAGAATAAAGAAAGAAACCTCGATGAATTTCATCGAGGTTTTTTTGACAGAAAAAAACACGGAGTTTTTACTCCGTGTTTTTATTTTTTTACTTCAGGTTTGCTTTCAGAGTCTCAAGCTGAGCTTTCAGTTCAGCAGGGAGACGGTCGAACTTCTTGAAGTATTCTTCTACATCTGCAGCGTATTCATTCCAAGCGTCCTTATCAACGGTGAGGATGGACTTGAGAACTTCGATGTCCATATCAAGGTCGGTCAGGTCGATATCTTCGGGCTTGGGAATATAACCGATTGCGGTTTCGCTTGCGTCTGCCTTGCCTTCGCAGCGATCGATGATCCAGTTGAGGACTCTCATATTGTCGCCGAAGCCGGGCCACAGGAAGTTGCCTTCGTCGTCGGTACGGAACCAGTTAACATTGAAGATCTTGGGAGCCTTGTCGCCAAGCTTTTCGCCCATATCAAGCCAATGCTGGAAGTAGTCACCCATATTGTAACCGCAGAAGGGAAGCATTGCCATAGGATCGTGACGAACAACACCGACAGCGCCTGCAGCGGCAGCAGTGGTCTCGGAAGCCATGGTAGCACCTACGAATACACCGTTCTTCCAATCCTTAGACTGGTAAACCAGGGGAGCAAGTTTTGCTCTTCTGCCACCGAATACGATTGCAGAAATGGGAACGCCTGCGCCCTTATCAAATTCTTCGGAAATGCAGGGGCAGTTTACAGCAGGAGCGGTAAAACGAGAGTTGGGGTGAGCAGCACAAGTAGATTTGTCTGCTTTATCGAACTTGGAAGCATCCCAGGGATTGCCCTTCCAATCAATTGCATTTTCGGGGAGATTCTTGTTAAGACCTTCCCACCAAACCGTGTTGTCATTCAGGTCAAGAGCAACATTGGTGAAGATGGTATTCTTCTTGGTGGATTCCAGTGCGTTGAAGTTGGACTTTTCGTTGGTACCGGGAGCAACGCCGAAGAAGCCGTTTTCGGGGTTGATGGCATAGAGTCTGCCGTCTGCGCCGATTCTCATCCAAGCAATGTCATCACCTACGGTCCAGATCTTGTAGCCCTTTTCGCGCAGATACTTGGGAGGAATGAGCATTGCAAGGTTGGTCTTACCGCAAGCGGAGGGGAATGCAGCGGCGATGTATTTTACTTCGCCCTTGGGATTCTCAAGACCGAGGATGAGCATATGCTCTGCCTGCCAACCTTCGTTCTTGCCCTGGTATGAAGCGATTCTGAGTGCGAAGCACTTTTTGCCGAGAAGAACGTTTCCGCCGTAACCTGAGTTAACGGAGATGATTGTGTTGTCCTGCGGGAACTGGAAGTCGGATCGTAGCCATGTCGTTCTGTGAGCCAAGGAGTTGATAATATGCCTTGTCTTCCTAAGACCGCTTGGCCTCCGACTTCCTGGTAGGAAGCGATACGGAGTGCGAAGCACTTCTTGCCGAGAAGAACGTTTCCGCCGTAACCTGAGTTAACGGAGATGATTGTGTTGTCCTGCGGGAACTGG
>JAZUOK010000325.1:0-9876 GCA_045604665.1 Eubacteriales bacterium
AACAGGAAATCATGTTGCCTATCGGGTAACGCCTTTTTACATAGACGATAATTTGGTTGCAACGGGTGTCCGGATGGAAGCGTATTCTGTGGAGGACCGAGGGGAAGGCATTTGTTTCCATGTGTTTGTTTATAATGTTCAGCCGGGCATTGTAATTGATTACAAAACAGGGGAAAGCTCTCTTGCGATCGCTCCACCGTCCACAACCACTGCTCCCCCTACCACAACAACCGCGGCACCGACTACCGCAACGAAAGCACCGACTCCTGCAAATTCTCAAGGCCCGACGGGGGATCTGGATCACGATGACACAAACGGTCAGATCGTCTATCAGACGCCAACGGGAAAGCGCTATCACATTGATCCTCAATGCGGCGGTAAAAACAGCACACAAACCACCCTGCAAAAGGCTTTATCACGGGGACTGACTCCTTGTAAAAAATGCGTTGGATAAAAAGAAAAAACGAGGGGGAATCCTCTCGTTTTTTTCTTGCATTGGTTAGGTTTTTGTGGTATAATCCCTTTTGTTTGCGAAAAGAAAGGAATTTACCCGAAGAATGGATAAAAAGAAAGAACTATTTGAAAACATGCCTGTGCCCAAGGCACTGGCCACACTTGCGATTCCTACCATCATCAGCCAATTGATCAGTATGATCTATAACTTGGCAGATACCTTTTTCATCGGTCTGACCGATGATCCGTACAAGGTAGCAGCTTCTACCATTGCCTTTGTACTGTTTTTTGTCATGGTAGCCCTTTCCAACCTTTTCGGTGTGGGCGGCGGTACCTTGATTTCCCGTCTTTTGGGAAAAGGGCAGGGGGATCAGGCAAAAAAGGTTTCCTCTGTCAGCTTCTACGGAACGATTTTGATCACCTTGATCTATTCTGCTGCCTGCCTTCTCTTTCCGAAAGCGATCCTCGGCGCGGTAGGAGCCAGTGCAAATACCTACGATTTTGCTTATTCCTATACCTTTTGGGTGGTGATCGTCGGCGGTGTTCCGGCATCCCTCAGTATGGCACTTGCAAATCTTCTCCGCAGTGAAGGTTATGCAAAATATGCAAGCTTCGGTTTGGGACTTGGTGGCGTACTGAATATTATTTTGGACCCTGTTTTTATGTTTTTGATTCTTCCCAAAGGACAGGAAGTTGCAGGCGCAGCGATGGCTACCAGCCTTTCCAATATGATCTCTCTGGTCTTTTTCCTCTGTGTGATTTTTCATTTGCGAGGAAAGACGGTCCTTTCTGTTTCTCCACGGTATTTCGTCCCCGGGCTTTCCTATCTCGGACAGATCTTTTCTATCGGTATTCCCTCCGCTCTTGCGGCAGGACTTGCCAGCCTTTCCAATCTGTTTTTAAATCAATTATCCTCGGGCTACGGTGATGTGGAGCTTGCCGCTCTCGGAATTGTCAAAAAGATCGATATGCTTCCCTTGAATGTGGGAATGGGTCTTTGTCAGGGTATGCTTCCCTTGGTGGCGTACAACTACGCTTCCGGCAATCGGGAAAGAATGAAAAAGGTAATTTCCACCTGCCGCATCGCAGGAATGGGCTTTGCTCTTGTTTGCGTCTTTTTCTTTGAAATCTTTTCCAAAGAGATCGTTACCTTCTTTATCGGCGATCCTGCAACAGTGGCCTACGGCAAAAACTTCCTTCGGATCTGCTGTTTGGCAACGCCTTTGATGTTCTATAATCTTCTGGCAACCTTCTCCCTGCAGGCAATGGGGAAAGGTCCCGAATCTCTTGTTCTTTCCGTTTGCCGCCAGGGCCTTGTAAACATTCCGCTGCTCTTTTTGATGAATGCACTTTTCGGGCTGTACGGCGTGGTCTCCACCCAGCTTGTTGCCGACGGTATTACCATGATCATCTCCACCCTTTTAACCCAAAGAGTTTTCCGTCAGCTCCGTCGGGAAAATCCGTAAGAAAAAACACACCGATTCGGTGTGTTTTTCTTTTACCCGCGGCGAAATTCCAGAGGGGAGATTCCCTCTCTTTTTTTAAAAATTCTGCAAAAATATGAGGGATCGGGAAAGCCGCAGAGCTGAGCGATCTCCCAAACAGGGGAGACGGTTTCGCAAAGCAGGGATTTTGCTTTCTCCATTTTTGCATTTAGAATATATTCTCCCGGTGTGATGCCGGAATATGCTTTGAACAGGCGGCAAAACCAGTTTTGGCTCACATGGCACATTTTTGCAATTTCGGATACGGAAAGAGAAAGAGAGGGGTCATTTTCCAAATAGCGGATCCCTTTTTCTATGATGAAAAATTCTTTTCTTTCCGCGATGCTGTTCCTTTTGTGCAGAAGGCTTAAGATCTCGTAAAAACAAGCTTTTATTTTGGCGTGGGAGGGAGCACCTGTATGATTTTTCTCACTCATTTGCTTGAAAAGCTCATGAAAAGGCTCTGTATCTCGGGTGTGGAAAACCTCGGGGCTTTTTAAAAATACCCTTTTATGATCTTCGTCAAACAGGAGAAAATTGATGCCGTAGGTACAGCCGAAAAGTTCATCCCGCTCTGTTACGGTCAGTGTGTATTCCATCCCCGAAGGGATAAAAACGATGTCTCCGTGAACCGCTGAAAAAACGGTACCGTTTTTCATAAAATACTCTGCCTTGCAGTGACTGACGAAAAGCAGAAGGTCATTTTCCTTTGGCTTTTCAAGACAGGAAAAGGTTTTATAGGTCTTCCAGGTCTGATGTACACAGGCCTGGACAGAGGCAAACCCGTTTTTTACACATAAAAGTTTGAAAATGTTCTCATTTTCCATAATGCAAATTCTCCGTTTTTCCTTATGATTCCATTGTAATAAAATTATTATTTCTGTCAAGATGGTTTGAAAAAGTCCTGTTTTTATTTGAAAAAAACCATTGAAATAATTTGCCTTAATGATATGATAAAAGTAATCTGTAACAAGGAGTCCGATATGGAAAAAAAGTTCGAAGCACTAAAAAAATATCTTGTGGATTTATCCGAGATCCTTTTATCTCCACCCCAGGGTGATTTTGCGTACCCTTGTATTGTAGTAACGAAAAACAGCAGTTACCCCCGTCAGCTTTGGGATTGGGGAAATTGGGTGAATGATGTTGCCCTCCGTCAGATTGCTTCCGATTGCGGCATTTATGAAGACCTTGCCGATTATGAAAAAGGCTCTGTCTTGAATTTTTTAAACGAACAAAAAGAGGACGGCAGTATAGAGATCGTGGTGTTCAGCGATCCTGAAATCAACTACATCAAAAATATGCCCCATCGGAATGTGCACAAGCCCGTGCTTGCACAGCATGTGGCATTTATCTGTAAATACCACAAGGATCTGCCTTGGGTGAAAAAGGTTTATCCCGGACTGAAAAAGCTTGTTTCCTTTTACGAGGAAAATGCCAAGCACGAAAGCGGACTTTTTTATTTCTTTGATGATTTTGCCATTGGTGTGGATAACGATCCTTCCACCTTTTACCGTCCCGAAAACAGCTCGGCTTCTATTTTTCTCAACACCTTGATGTATGCAGAACTCGGTGCAATGGCTGAAATAGCACGCCTTCTCGGCGAAAAAGAGGATGCTGCATTTTATGGAAAGAAGCAGCAGGAACTAAAGGACGCGATCAACGAAAACTGCTACGATGAAAAAGACGGGATGTATTACAGCTGCGACATTGCTCTTCGTAAGATCGATCCTGAGGTTCGTTTGCACCGCGGTGCGCCTCGCCATTATTCTACGCTCATTCAGCGTTTGGGCTGCTGGAGCTCTTTTCTTCCTTTGTGGGCAGGGATCCCGACAAAAGAACAGGCACAGCGCATAGTCCGAGAAAATCTTTTGGACGAAAAGGCATTTTGGGCGCCTTACGGCATCAGGTCTCTCTCAAAATATGAGAAAATGTACCGTGTTGTGCCAAGCTCCAACCCCTCCAGCTGGCACGGCGGTGTTTGGATCCTTTCCAACTACCTTGTATTCAAAGGCCTTTGTCGTTACGGCTTTGAATCAGAGGCAAAAGAGCTTGCGGAAAAGACCGCACTTCTTTTGGACAGGGATCTGAAAAAGAACGGCGCATTTCATGAGTATTATCACCCCGAAACGGGGGAGGGTGTTTATAACAAAGGCTTTTCCAGCTGGAATCTTTTGGTGTATAATATGCTGAATTTTTTGGAAGGAAAAGATGTTATCGAGGAATATTTGCCAGAATAAAAAAGAAAAACGGACAGATCTTCTGTCCGTTTTTTTATGCGGCAAGATCGCCGCTTTTTTCAAAGTAATAGAAATTTTCGCAGATTCTTGCAGTGTAGTACCAGCCACTGCCCTTTTTTGCAATTTGAAGGTATCGGTCACCCTCTTTCTCAAGCTCTGCATTTCTGCCCCAAAAGGCACGAGGCAGATCGTCCGGAGTGAAGTAAAATCCGTTTTGAATCCCCGGGTCGTTTTCTTTTGTAAAGCTAAAGATTACACAACGCTTTCCGTTGGATGCGGTCTGGAAGAAAATCAGCTGAAAGCCAAATTCTGTAAGGGCATTTTCAAGGATCTTATTTGCAATTTCTTCTCTGTCATCGCTTTCCTTTACATAAGAAACAAGGCGAGGCTCTTTTCCTTCTTCCGAGAGGGTTTCCCCCTCTTTTTCTTTTTCTGCTTCCATTGCCACATAGATTCTTTCTTCCCCGAGGGCAGCCATTTCTTCTGCGCAAGAAAGAAAGATTTCTCTGTTTTCCAAAACCGTTTTTGCAACTGCGTTTGCCTTTTTTACCGCATTTTGCTGTGCAGAGCAGGAAGCAAGAAGGAGTAAGGCACAAAAAATCAAGAAGAGCCGCTTCATTTTTTGCCTCTTCCGTATTCGATCATGCCTTTTTCGTAAAGGAGACGGCATTCCTCGGTTCTTTCCCCTTTTTCATCTTGCAGGATAAAGGGGGGTCTTGTTTTCAGTTCCGCCTTTGCACCTTTTACACCGCGTACCAGGATCAAATCGGGGGAGGAGTCTTTTTTCGGTGTAACGAAAACAATGTTCTTGGGTTCCAATTTTACTTCGGTCATTGCGGAAAAAAGCTCGTTCATACGGCTTAAGCGGTAGACGCAGTAAAACTCACCCTTGTCCTGAAGAAGTTGGCTTGCGGCGCGGCACACATCCCGGATATCACAATAAATCTCGTGTCGTGCAATGCGTTTTTTCTCATTGTCGTTTGTTTTTCCCGTTTCTTTTTTCATATACGGGGGATTGGAAAAAACAAAATCGCAGTAGAACGGAAAGTGCTTTTTTACTTCCTTTAGGTCGCCGTGCACCACTTCCACCTTGTCTTCAAAGCCGTTTATGGCAATGTTTTTTTCAGCAAGGCGTGCATAGTCCTCTTGAATCTCAAGAGCGTAGATCTTTTTAAAATCTTTGTGGATGGAAAGAAGCAGGGGAATAATGCCGGTTCCTGTCCCAAATTCTACTCCCACATCTCCTTTTCTTGGACTAATAAATCCGGAAAGGAGGACTGCGTCGGTTCCAAAGGAAAATCCTTCAGTATACTGATAGATCTTGTGGGTATCGTCAATGATTTGTAATTCCAGAGACATGGCAGACTCCTTTCTTCGGAATGTGACTTGAAAAGCTTTCTTTTTTATGTTAGGATAAGGATAGTAAATATCAAGGAGATATTATGGAAAAAATCTATACCATACCGGTAAATGAAGCGTTTGATGAAAGCGGCTCCTGCCCTTTTTGCAGGATGAAGAAAAAATTGGAGGAAAACGAGATCGATCTGATCCTCGGTGCTTCCATGATGGAGCCGGATATTCGTATTAAAACCAATGAAAAAGGCTTCTGTGCCCATCATTTTGAGAAAATGTTTTCAGCGCAAAAGCGCCTTCCTCTTGCGCTTATGCTGGAAAGCCATCTGGATCTGATCCGAAAAGAATGCGCAACACCGAAAATTTCTCTCAAGGAAAAGCTTTCCGGTGTAGCAGAGCATACGGATTCCTTTTGCAGCACCTGCTATGTGTGCGAGAGAGTTGAGTTCCATTTGGGCA
This sequence comes from Eubacteriales bacterium, assembly GCA_045604665.1. Lineage (GTDB taxonomy): Bacteria > Bacillota > Clostridia > Oscillospirales > SIG627 > RGIG5579. The sequence goes on from JAZUOK010000325.1 coordinate 5,987, forward strand.
AAATGTTTGAGACCGCTTGCCTTCTTTGGGAAATGGATTCGGAATTTCGTAAGAAGATGGAAAATCAGACCTATTTCTGTCTCCATTGCTATACCCGTTTTCTGAAAACGGCAAAGCTTTTTATTTCTAAAAAGAAGCTTCCCGATTTTTTGGATGCTGCGCAAAAGGTGGAAATGGGCTACCTGGACGAATTAAAGAACGATGTGTCTCATTTTTGCAAAAAATTTGATTACCGCTATGCAAAAGAGCCCTGGGGCAATGCCCGTGATGCTGTAGAAAGAAGCATCCGCTTTCTCTCGGGAGAAGGGGATTTTTGGGAAGAAAACAAAGGAGAACCCGAGGAGTGATCCTCTGTTTCTCAAAAAAATAAGTTTTTTTGAGTTTGTTCAAAGTTTTTTCTTATTTTTTGCTAAAAAAGCCCGAAAACATGGGCTTTTTCACATCTCCCACACGGTTTTCCACAGTTTTCTGTGGAGAACGGGCAAAAAAATCATTAAAATTTGAAGCTGAACGGAGAGGTTGCGTGGGCGTTCAGGCTTTCATCCGCTAAAATGTTTGCTTTAAAATTGTAAAATGCTTGAGAAGCGATCATCGCTCCGTTATCTCCGCAAAGGGAAAGAGCGGGAAGGAAAAGCTTGGCATCGCATTTTTTACAGACATTTTCCACTGTTTTGCGGATGTGGGAGTTGGCGGCAACGCCTCCTGCAAGCACAAGCTTTTTGTGGGGATAGGCCTTCAGGGCGTTTTCCACTCTGGAAGCGATTCCGCTGCAAACCGCCCTGGTAAAGGAGGCGGCCAGATCCTCGGGGGAAACCTCTTCCCCAAGCTGCTTTTTGTTATGGGTGTAGTTGATCACGGCGGTTTTCAGTCCCGAAAAGGTAAAATCAAAATCGTGATCGCGAATTGCCGCTGCAGGTAAGGGGATGGCATTGGGATCTCCAAGATGAGCAAGTCGATCCATTTCTTTTCCGCCGGGATAGCCGATCCCGATCACGCGCGCCGCCTTGTCAAAGGCTTCTCCTGCCGCATCGTCGCGGGTGGCGCCGATCAGAGAAAAGGCGGTATATCCCTTTACCTCTACCAGGGAAGTGTGACCTCCGCTCATAATAAGGGCGAGAAACGGCGGCTCAAGATTTGGATGATCCAGATACAAGGCTGCAATGTGCCCTTCAATGTGATTGACGGGGATCAGGGGCTTTTTCTGAGCAAAAGCCAAGCTTTTTGCAAAGTTTACGCCAACCAGAAGCGCACCGATGAGCCCTGGGCGGTTGGTAACGCCGATGGCATCGATTTCGTCTATGGTAAGGTTTGCCTCTTCCAAGGCTTTCTTATATACGGTGCAGATCGCTTCTGCGTGAGCACGGGAAGCAATTTCCGGTACGACACCGCCGTAGCGGTGATGAATATCGATCTGACTGATTACAATATCCGAGAGAATTTTTCTTCCGTCTTCTACAACTGCGGCGGCAGTTTCGTCGCAAGAGGATTCAAAAGCAAGGATCTTCATAGTGTTCCTGTTCCATTCTGAATTTTTTGATAAATACAGGCATCGTCGGCGGGATTTTTATAGTATCCCTTTCTGGTGCCGATCAGGCAAAAGCCTGTTTTTTCGTAAAGGTGTCTTGCCGCAAGGTTTTCTTTTCTCACTTCCAGAAAGATCTTTTCGACCCCTTCTGTTTTGCTTTGCGCAAAATAGTGTTTCAGGAGCATAAGAGCAAAGCCTCGGCGGAGACAGCTTTTTTCGGTGCCGATCCGAAGAAGCTCTCCTTCATCCAAAAGAGTTAAGAAAAGGGCGTAAGATCGTATTTTTCCATCTTCAAGGAGAACAAATCCTCGCGCCGAGGGGGACAAAAGATAGTCTTTTATGGCCTTTTCTCCCCAAGGATCGGAAAAAATGTCTTTTTCCAAAAGCGCGATCGCTTGTATGTGCTTTTCTAAAACAGGGAGAATTTCAATCATAAATTTTTCCCTCATCTGCAAGCGTTTCAATGCCGAAAACAATGTTTTTTGCACAGGCGCGATAGGTATCAAGATCCCCTCCGAAGGGATCGCCGATTCCGCCGAGAAGGGTACATATTTTTTCACTTTCTCCGAAGATTTGTGAAAGAAGAATGCGATGATCCTCTGTCATTGCGATGACAAGATCACTTTCCTCGATCATTTCTTTGGTACAGCGCATTGCACGGTGAGAAAAATTTTCGATTCCGTATTCTTTTAATACTTCTGCCGCATTTTCTGCCATATCCTGACCGGGATTTGCGTAGATTCCGGCGGACTTGCAAGAGACAGAAAATCCCTTCTCCGAAAGGATCTTTTTTGCAAGCGCTTCTGCCATAGGGCTTCGGCAGGTATTTCCCGTACAAACAAAAAGAAGTTTCATTTTGTTCACCTCGTGAGCATTGTAACACAAAAATAAGAAAAATACAATTCCCCAAAGGAGGAAAGTATGAAGAAAAAAAGTTTCGTGATCGTCTGCACTCTCGGCCTTTTGGTCTTTCTTTTGTGCGGCATTCTTTTTTATGCCCTCCACGCATTTCAAAACAAAGGTCTTGTTCTGATCAAGTCTTGGGAGGAGGCGTACGATTATAACGGAAAACTCCTTCTTTCAAAGGATGACAGGGGTGCTCTTTTGGTAAAGACCCTTGGAAAAACAGAGTTTGAACCCATCGAGAAAAAAGAAATCGATCTGACACCCTTCGGCTTTGAGGGGGAGGTTTTCTCTTGTTATCCTGTGACCGTAGATCAAGGCTACGGCGTTTTTAAAACCTATCTTTATACCTCCGATCCTTCCTACGAAGGCTTTTGGCCTGTTTTAAGCCCTGATCGCTTCGTGTATACCGCTTCTGACGGAAAAAGATACTGCATCCATCCGAAGGAAGGTCTTTGCTATCCGATGTTTTCCGATTCCATTGAGGGAGTGGATGTTTACGGCGAGGATGTTCTTGCCTTTTCCGCAAATGCTTCTTATGCCATTGCCCTTTCAGGCGACACGGTAAAGATTTATCATACCGATCCCATGGATGACAGTCTTCGGATTGTGGATGTGAAAAAGGTTTCTTTAAAAGACTACGGCAAGTCCTTTACCTTCGGTGCTTTTGTGGGGAATACCCAGGCTTATCTATATACCGAAAAGGAAGATTTACTTCTTGCCATCGATTGTGAAACCGGAGAGGTTGCAAATTCTCTTCTTCCCGAGGGGGAATACGGGGCTCCCATCTCCCGTCTTTATGCGCAAAACATGAAGGAAGAAAAGGGAGACTTGCGCGCCCGGTGGAATCATTTGCTTTTGGGAACCTCTTTTTCTTCTCCTAAGCTGAAAGGCTTCGACAGAATTGAACTTGTTTCCGTATCTCAGGGCGGAAAATACGCGGTTGGAAGGGCAGAGGGTGAAACAAATGAGGTTCTTGTTCTGGGAGAAAAACGGAGCGTTTCTCTCTCATCTTATCTGGCAAAAGGAGAAGAAGTGGAAAAGGTTGATTTTGTTTATGAAAATCTGATCTATGTAACACTGAAAACAGACAAGGGTGAAAGCATCTCTCGGTGCTTCAGAATCTGCTTTTGATCTATGAAAAATTACTTTTTTGATTTAGACGGAACCCTGACCGATCCGGGGCTTGGTATTACCAATTCTGTTATGTATTCACTGAAAACCTACGGAATTGAGGAAAAGGATCGGGAAAAGCTCTATACTTTTATCGGGCCTCCCTTGGTGGATTCCTTTATGGAGCATTACGGCTTTACAAGAGAAGAGGGGCACGAAGCGACCCGACGCTTTCAAATCTATTTCAGAGAAAAAGGTCTTTTTGAAAACCAGGAATATCCCGGTATTCCGGAGCTTATTTTGGCACTGCATAAAAGACAGGACAGGGGGATCTTGGCCACCTCAAAAC
>JAZUOK010000326.1:0-5083 GCA_045604665.1 Eubacteriales bacterium
TTGATGTTTGCGAGCACTTTCTTACCCTTGGCTTTATTTATCTTCTCTTTTTGAAGACTGCACCTCTTTGCAGAAAATATGGGGAAGACAAGCTATCCCGAAGCCATGAACTTGTTCCTCGCATCGCTCTTGTAGAAGGAATTTTGTTTGCTTCTGTCCTATTATTGAGGCTTTTGCCCTTGCCGGAAAAGGTCTTACCTTATGTCAATGTGATTTCAAGACTTGACTTCCTCTTTTGGGTGTTTCTTATTTGGTACGGAACCGTTACTCTCTTTCGATCTTTGAGAAGGATCAGCGATTAAGAAAGGATTTGTATGGGAACAAAACTCATTTTTTTCGGTTTTCTCTTTTTGATCAACCCGGAATTGATCACCCTTGACATTTTTCCTGACTTTATCGGCTATTTTATGATTGCGAAGGGTCTTTATCGTGTTTCACTCTTGGAGGAGAGATGTGCAAATGCAAGAAGGTTTTCCTTTTATCTTGCGATCACTTCAATTTTGAAGCTTCTTTCCTGCACCGTTACCTTTGCGGCGAGAGTGGAAAGCACAAGGCTTACGGTCTGCTTTTTGTTTCTTGTGGCGGAGCTTTCCTTCTCCCTTTTTCTTTGTGACAATGCTTTCAAGGGACTCCAGTATCTTGCTATACGAAAAGACGGCGATCTGGTCTTGAAGTCTTATGATCTTGTGAAAACCTTTGTAACGGTATTTTTTATCACAAAATCCATAGCTAATTTTCTCCCTCAGGCACCGGCCATCTTTTATACAAATATCGATGCCGATCCCGATCAAGTGGAGAATTTTGATCAGATGGTATCTTCGTTCCGCACTCTGCGCAGTATTCTCTTTATCGTAGGGGCGGTGGTGCTTGTGATTTTGGGAATTTATACCGCTCGACTTTTAAAAGCATATCTGATCCGCTGCAGAGAAGACAAAGTGTTTGCTTCCAAGATCCTGTCTGCTTACGAAGAAAATGTAGTGAATAACAACTCTCTTCAGACACGCCTTGCCATAAAGGATGCTTTTTTCTGGCTTTTTTTGGGCTTTGTCCTTTTGGGAGACTTGTATCTGGATCATATTAATATGTTCCCCAAGCCCCTTTGTCCTTTATTTTTATATTTCGGATTAAAAAAATTGGGAAAGGCTCTGCCTGTTAAGAAATACTGGACAAATCTTTCTCTTTTGTCGTTTTTTGTCACTTTGTCAGCTTATATTTTTCGTCTGGTATCCCTTTTGACAAGTGACGATTTCCCTTATACATTTCCATATCAAGCTTCTGCGGTGATCGTTTCTCTTTTAGGCAGTGTTTTCCTTTTTGTTCCTTTGGTGTTTGCCCTTTTTGCAGTTTGGAAAACCTGCGAGGAATATACGACCTTTTTATATAAAAGGTACTTTGTTTTGCTTCTTATTTGTTGTATCGCTTTGGTTTCACTCAGCTTTTCTCAGTACCTTTTTGTAGGAAGAAGCGATCTTGTGGTTTGGCTTCAGTGGATCTTTTATTCCGTAACCCTTTATGTTCATAAATCAAGTCTTGACGATATTTATCGTGAAGCAGAATACAAACTGATGTAAAAAGGAGGTAATCTTATGTGCGGATTTGCCGGTATGTTCCATCCCCGGGGATTGCTTGACACAGATCGGTCGACTCTTGAAAATATGAGTCGAACCATTCGCTTCCGCGGTCCCGATGAAGAAAGCCTTGTAATGGAGGAAAAGATTGCCTTCGCCTTCCGCCGTCTTTCGATTATCGACCTTTCCGGCGGCAGTCAGCCCAAGGAAAGCGATGACGGATGCCTTTCGGGTGTTTTCAACGGAGAGATCTATAATTACCTTGAATTGAAAAAAACTCTTGACGGCGAAAATTTTGAGACCGCTTCGGAGCTTGAAATCATGCTGAAGCTTTATCGTAAGCACGGTGCAGAGTTTGTTTCCATGCTCCGCGGTATGTTTTCAATTGCCTTTTACGACCGAAAGAATGAAACCCTTCTTTTGGCAAGGGATCCTTTCGGCATCAAGCCTCTTTACTATCGCAGAACCGAAAAGGGACTGATCTTTTCCAGTGAAGCAAAGGCTTTCTTGTTTGATCCCGATTACGAGTCCTTTCGCACAAGGGATGACCTGGTTCAGCATTATTTTACTTATCAGTATATGCCTGCAAAAGAATTTTCTCAGGGACTTTCTATTTTACCTGCAGGTCATTTTCTGATCTTTGACGGCAAAACGGGAGAGATTCAGATCAATCGCTATTTTGATCCGATGTTCACCCCCTCTAAAGAAAAAAGCTATGAAGAGAAAAAAGCACTTTTACGGGAAACATTAACGGAAAGCGTTCGCTACCATATGATCAGTGATGTGCCGGTGGGTACCTTTCTGTCAAGCGGTATCGATTCTGCTATTATTACGGCGCTTTCTTCTAAAATCAATCCCGGTATCAAAGCCTTTACCGTTGCTTTCGGTGTGAAGGAATATTCCGAAATCGACGATGCAGGGGCAATCAGCGAGCACCTTGATGTAGAGCATATTAAGGTCATTCGTGATGTGAATGATTTTAAAGATGCTTTTGAAAAGGTTGTTTATTCCTTGGATTTTCCCGTTGCGGATCCTTCCACTGTGGCAATTTACTTGGTTTGCCAGGAAGCAGCAAAGCATTTGAAGGTGGTTTTATCCGGCGAAGGTGCAGACGAGCTCTTCGGCGGTTACAAGGTTTATGATGAATCCCGTTTTTCATCTAAAATCTATTCGCTTCCAAAACCCATTCGCTCCGTTCTTGCCTGGCTTGCTTCTGTTTTGCCCGATCATGTAAAGGGAAAGAATCTTCTTTATCGCGGAACCACTCCTTTGGAGGAAAGATACATTGGCAACGCTTTTGTATTCAATGAAAAAGAGAAAAAGGCGTTCCTTAATACCTTCGATCCTTCGGTTCGCTTCTATCAGCCGGAAAAAGAGATCTATGCCCATGCCAAGGCAAACGGTCTTTCTCCTATGCTGCAAATGCAGTATGTGGATATGCGCACCTGGATGCGCGGAGATATCTTAGTAAAAGGGGACAGACTTTCTATGTACCATTCCCTTGAGGTGCGTGTTCCTTTTCTGGATAAAGAAGTGTTCCGTGTTGCACAGAGCCTTTGTGACAACGAAAAGCTTTCACACGGTACCACAAAGTTCATCCTTCGAGACGCTTTCCATGATCTTGTGGATGAGGCGACCTTCCTTCGCCCGAAGCTTGGATACCCCGTTCCCGTAAGAGCTTGGCTGAGAGGAGAATTATATCCTTGGGCAAAGGAAATTTTGGAAAATATGACCTGTACCGAATATATTAATCGGGAAGCGGCACTCAAAATGCTCGAGGATCATAAAGAGGGAAGAGCGGACAATTACAGAAAGCTGTGGACCATCCTTGTTTTTGTTACCTGGTACCGCCTTTATGTGTCCGATTCTGACGAGACTCGCCGTAGGATTATTTTGGGTGATCTTTAAGGCACTTCTTGACAAGTTCCGTATATTTGTGTAAAATATCCCCGTTCCCAATTTTGTAATTCATCTCGTAAGAGAGTTTTAAAGGAGAATTTTATGATCGAAAAAATTAAAGAGCTTCTTGCAAAGCAGCTCCGTCTTGACATTGCTACCATTGATGATGATGCAAACATTCTTGACGACCTGGGTGCTGACAGCCTTGAAGTTGTAGAAATGTTGATGACTCTTGAGAGCGAATTTGGTATCATCGTACCCGATGAGGATATGATGGAACTGAAAACCGTTCGTTCCGTTGCGGAGTATATCGAAAGAAAAGCATAAAATAAGAAACGCCCTAAAAGGGCGTTTTTTTATTTCAAAAAGCTAACAAATCAAGGGTAGGGATTCTTTTTTTGAACAAATTGAAAAAAATTACATTTTCTTTTGTTTTTCAAATAAAAACGCTTGACATGAAAGCATATCCGTGTTAGAATAGAGGGCCGCTTGTAAGAGGTTATAAATGCTTTTGCTACCTTAATCAGCGAGACATAGAAAGAAAGAGAGGTGCTTTTCGTGTTTGCTATTTTTGAAATCGGCGGAAAGCAGTACAAGGTTTCCGAAGGAGATATCGTTTACCTTGAAAAGTTGAATGCACAGGAAGGTGAAACCGTAAAGTTTGATAAGGTTCTCGCACTTTCCACTGACGATGGCTTTGTTGCAGGTGATCCCACTGTTTCCGGCGCACAGGTTGAAGCTACTGTTGTTAAGAACGGTAAGCAGAAGAAGATCGTTGTTCTTCGCTACAAAGCAAAGAAGAATGAGAAAAAGAAACAGGGCCACAGACAGCCTTACACCAAAGTTCAGATCACTAAAATCGCAAAATAATGATCCGCTCGGAGTTTGTTATTCAAGATAACAAAATTTACTCCTTTTCCGTGGAAGGACATTCCGGCCTCGCAGAAAGCGGCGAAGATATTCTTTGTGCCTCTGTCAGCGCCATGTCCCAGCTCGTGATCAATACCTTGACCGAGGTGTTTGATGCTGAGCTTGACCTTTTGATTGATGAGAAAAAGCCTTTGATCCGTTGCAGTCTGAAATCGGTCTCGGATGAAAAAAAGATCGGTGCGGAAGGCATCCTTTACGGCTTTTATCTTCAGATGAGGGATCTTGCGGAAATTTATTCGGCTCATCTTACGGTCAGAACGAAATCGAAATAGAAAGGGTATCACAATGATTAGAATTAGTTTGCAGTTTTTTGCACATAAAAAAGGTGTTGGTTCTACCAAAAACGGCAGAGATTCCGAGTCTAAGAGACTTGGTGTTAAAAAGGCTGACGGACAGGCTTGCATCGCAGGCAACATTTTGGTTCGCCAGAGAGGTACTCACATCCATCCCGGTATGAATGTGGGCATCGGTTCCGATGACACACTTTTTGCTTTGAAGGCAGGTACTGTAAAGTACGAGCCTATGGCAGGCGGCAGAAAGAAAGTCAGCGTTTATTGCGACTGATCTTTCCTATGAGTTTGAGGGGTATGTCTTAAGGGTTGTCTCTTACGGCGTACCCCTTTTCGTATCTTTTGTTTGAGGTGAAATATGTCTTCATTTGTAGATAAAACAGATATTTTTATCAA
>JAZUOK010000327.1:0-11182 GCA_045604665.1 Eubacteriales bacterium
GCCTTGTCTTCCTAAGCCCGCTTGGCCTCCGACTTCCTTATCTCTTCCCAGTGAAGACAAAAGTTACCGTTCTAAGCTGGAAATGGAGGAAGAAATCGTTTCCCTTTTGGGCGGCAGAGTTGCAGAAAAGCTCATTTTGAATGATATTTCCACCGGTGCGTCTAACGACATTCAGAGAGCTACCGAAATTGCCAGAAATATGATTACCAAGTACGGTATGAGTGATAAGCTGGGGCCTGTTGTTTACGGCAGCGGCGGCGGTGAAGTATTCCTCGGAAGAGACTTCAGCAACACCCCCAACTATTCCGAAAAGATTGCCGCACTCATCGATGAAGAAACGCTCGCGATCGTGAGAGAAGCTTATGACAAAGCTGTCAGCATCTTAAATGAGCACATGGATAAGCTCCACTTCGTAGCTTCCTTCTTAATGGAGCACGAGGTAATGGATGAAGATCAGTTTGCCGCTTCCATGGCAGAAGATGCCACGATGGAAAAGATCGCCGAGATCAAAGAAGCAAAGCTTAAAAAAAGCATTGATGAAAATGCAAAAAAACGCGAAGAAGACGCTTTGAAAAAGGCATCTAATTTAGCGGAAAAACTTGCGGATGAAGCTGCAAGCGCAGCCAAATCGGAAGAAACCCAAGAGTAAACCGAAAGGAAAGAAGCCGCTTCGGCGGCTTTTTGTTTTTCTTATGAAAATTACAGTAATCGGATGCGGCAGATGGGGCTCCTTTATCGCCTGGTATCTTGATTCCATCGGACAAGAAGTCTCGCTGTACGGCTCCAAGGATTCCAAGAGATTAAAAGAATTTCAGGAAACAAGAAGTAACAAAATGGTAACCTTAAGTGAAAAGGTAAAACTAACAAACGACCTTTCAAAAGCACTTTCGGCAGATACCATCGTGATCTCGATCCCCTCCCAATCCCTGAGAAGTCTTTTGAAAGAATTGACGCTTGCGGGAATTGACTTAAAGGAAAAGACCTTTGTACTTTGTATGAAAGGCATTGAGATCGAAAGCGGAAAACGCTTGACTGAGGTTTTTGAAGATGTTTTAGGTCCTCACGAAAATCTTGCAGTCTGGGTTGGCCCCGGTCATCCGCAGGAATTTGTAAAACAAATTCCCAACTGTATGGTGATCGACAGCCACAACCAAAAGCTGAAGGAACACCTTGTAAATGAATGGAAAGGCCCTCTGATCCGCTTCTACTTTGGAAACGATCTGATCGGCAGTGAAATCGGTGCAGCGGCAAAAAATGTGATCGGCATTGCGGCAGGCGTTCTTGACGGCATCGGCCAAAGCAGCTTAAAGGGAGCTTTGATGTCCCGCGGTACGCACGAGATCTCAAGACTGATCGAAGCCTTGGGCGGAAACCCCTTCTCTGCTTACGGTCTTTGTCATTTGGGTGATTATGAAGCTACCGTATTCTCAAAATTCAGTCACAACAGAAGCTTCGGAGAAGCCTTCGCCAAGGGAGAAAAATTTGAAGCCTTGGCTGAAGGATACTACACCGTAAAAGCGCTGATGCTCCTTTCCGAAAAAACGGGGGTGGAGCTTCCCATTTGCAGTTCCGTATACAAAATGCTTTATGAAAACCTTGATATCAGGGAAGGTATGGACGCTCTGTTCCATCGCTCTTTGAAGCAAGAATTTTAAAAAAAGAACCCCAAATTCGGGGTTCTTTTTTTTACCAATTTTCCACCTGGGCATCGATCCAGGCAGCTCGCTGGGTTAAGAAATTCTGAAGGTAATAAATCTGAGAGGAATAAGTTTTGTACTCCGTTGTATCATACCTTTCAAACGCCACTTTTCTGCCGAGAATATCCCATCTCTTAAAGTTGAGATTGGCGGAAGGAGAAAGAAGCTCATAGCTTCTTTCGATTTCAGAAAATGCCGTTTGAAGCAAATTCTTTGAAACCGCTTGCCAGCGTTTACGAAATGCTTTTTGAAATTCGGGATCCTTCAAAAGGTGGGTGCTCCAGGTTTCGCCAATATAGTCGTCATCAGGTTCGGTACTGACCCAAGCATCGTAATCCGGATTATCCTTTGAGAAGTTGCCGAAAGCCAGATCAAAATCCCAAACAGGACCCATAACAAGCTTTTCTCCCGGATTCTTTTTAAAATAGGTGCTTCTGCGCCAAGAGCAGTCTGTATTGCAGGTAAGCTCTGTCATGATCAGCCAATCGATCACCGACTCCATATCCAGGTACTTTTCATACCCTTCTCCTTTTTTTATCGCGGCGTTGGTCTTCTGAAAATAATCTTTGATAAACTGAAATTGCTCCGAGGTAAGAGTCGTATACTCCGGCGATTTAATGAGAACAAACTTCAAAAGATCCGCGTGGAAATAGTTCATTCCCTTTACATCCACACCGCTGACCACGCCGCCTGCCTCCAGAAAATAGCCGCAGTCTACCGCGCCGGGATCATATTCCACTTCTACTCTGCCTGCCCCTGCCTCCAGATGCTCACCGAGGGTATAGACACCTAAATACTCACCGTTTAAAAACACATCAACAAAGGCTTGTGTAGGCGAATAATCAAAGGAAAGGGTGGATGCCATCACCTGCGCCAGATGATTTCGCATGAGGGATTTATCTGCATAGTTTGAAACCAGTGCCCATTCCTCCCCTTCGGGAAGGCCAAGAAGTGAGGTGGGCTGATCAAAATGGATCTTATAGGGCTTTTTATCCCATTTCCAAGAGGAGTTTCCTCTGCCGCGAATGCGGATATGGGTTTCAGCCAAAGAAGGATATTCCCCACCTGTCATGGAAAAGGTAGCGGAAACATATTGAGATTTGGATGTGATCTCGGCTTTGTTTTCCGTTTCAATATGAACAACAGGAATATTCAGCGTTTCCCGAAGGATCTCCACACGAAAACGCCTTTCTTTTCCCGATAAATCCTTTGCTACAATAACGCCGCTTGATAAATCCCCTTCCAGCATTACACTTCCCTTTTTTGCCGTAAGAGAAAACTGCATCTTTTTTAAATCTTCTTGATCCAGCAAATAAGGAAATTCAGCTACAAGAAGATTGCCCTTGATTCTAAAAGAAATATCTTCTTCTAAAACAGGGTTATCCTTTGCCGAAAGAGAAAGGGACGGGATCGCTTCCCCTTCTCCCCCAAGCCTTGTCGGAGAACCGTTATACTCCTTAAGATTACTGAATTTTTCCACTGTAGAAAGAGCAGGAATTGCCCCCTCTCCTTCCCACAAAAGCGTGGCACGCGGTGCGCAAAAAACAAGGGATGCACCGCTTACCTGTACACCGAGAGCGGTTTTCACCTCATATCTTCCTTTTTTATTGGAAGAAAAACTCAAGGTATTCTCTCCGAAATCCACAGACTTTTTAAAATGCAAAAAATATGTTCCCTCAAAAGAAAGAGACTCCTTTATAGCAAAGGAGGATGTAAAAATAATTTCACTATCAGGATTTAATTTCGGGAGAAGAGACCTTTCAGCAAGTCTCTTTAGGTTTTCAAAAGACGAGACGGGAAAAGCTTTGGGAGAAAGACTTTTACCGTTAACGCTTTGTGTCTTCAAGTAAAAATCCGTTTCCTCTTTGGAAAAATCAAAGGTAAGATTTTTATAAACAAAAGTACAGTCAGGAGCCGATGCAAAAACAGTCCCGGTAAATTTCTTTTCGGGAGAAAGAACGATTTTCCCTTTTTTGGCAGTTTCAAAGCTTAATTCATCAAAGGAAAAGTTGCCGAACAAGCGAAAAGGAGCGTTTAAAGAAAAATTCTCAAGATTTATCAAAGAAAGAAAAACAAGATCGCCACCATTTTCCATTTCTTTCAAAATACCGGAAAGATCTTCTTTTTGGGAGATATAAGCGACATCTCCTTCCTCCCTTTGAATCAAGGCTGAAATCGGCGCGCCCGAAGAAGAAAGGAGTATCTTTTTTTCCTCCTTCGGTAAAAGGGAAACCTTCCCGATTTCTTTGCCCCATTGATAAAGGGTCAGATCAAGGGATTTGTTTTCACCGTTTTCGATTTTTAAATCTGCATTTTTCTCGGGAAAGGCTTTGGTCTTATCGCTTGATAAAAAGATTTCCCCTGTTTTATCATCCCTTACCGTAAAAGAGACATCTTTTCGCAAAAATGCGCCGCCATAGGCACCTTTTCCTGCAAAAAAGAAAGCAAGAAGCAAACAGAAGACAAGGGAAATCAAAACAAGGGCGGCCGCCCGATATAACTTTTTTGGTTTTTTCAGTTCCATTTTCACCTTATTTTTCAAGGACTAAAATTTCTTCATTGATCAGCGCGCCGCCTTCTTTGCATTCGCGAACGATGGCTCGGGTCGCTTTTTCCTTTTCACAAGGGAACATTTCATCGGTAAAATAATAGATCTCCCGATAATCCCCTCCAAGGGGAGTTTTGCCTTTTAATACTTCAAATACCATAGATAGCCTCTTTTTTCTTTTTGGGTAAAAAGAAAAGCCCAATGGGCTTTTCTTCTTTTATTTCAAGAAATTGCGAACGGTGCCTGCTACATCTGCTGCACCGAAAACAGCAGAGCCTGCAACCAGAACATTTGCGCCTCTTTCTTTTACTACCGAAGCGTTTTCAAGGTTGATGCCACCATCTACCTCGAGATCGATATTTCTGCCGGTCTTCTGAATGGCAGCATTCAAGGTCTCAAGGTTGGGCATTGCTTCATACATAAACTTCTGACCGCCGAAGCCGGGCTCTACAGTCATAACAAGAGCAAGATCAAGCTCGTCCAGGAAAGGAACCATCAGATTAGCATCGGTATGAGGCTTTACGGACATGCCTGCGCGGATTCCGCGAGAGTGGATCTTCTCGATCACTTCTCTGTGGTTGTCACAAGCTTCGTAGTGGAAGGTGATAATATCCGCGCCCGCATCGGCAAAAGCATCGATATAGCGAATGGGGTCAACGATCATCAAATGCACATCAAAAACAATATCGCAAACCTTGCGGAGCGATGCGACCATTCCCTGGCCCAGAGCGATGTTAGGAACAAAAACACCATCCATAATGTCAAGGTGCAGATACTCAGCACCGTTATCATATACTTTTTTAATTTCTTCGCCAAGTTTCGTAAAATCAGCGGCAAGAAGAGAAGGGGCAAGTTTAATCATTGCAAAAACTCCTATTTTCTGAAATTCTGAATTTGTCACACCGGTGACACTGATGAGATTATATCATAAAATAAAAATGGGTGCAATACCTTTTTTCAAGGTAACACCTCAATGAAAAAAATCCCGTCGCACCGGAAAGACCGAATGAAAAAATGAAAGACTCTCCTCCCTACTCTTTCAAAGGGCGGCGAAAAAAAGAGTGCAGAAATCTGCACTCTTTTTCATTTTACTCTGCTTTGCTGGCAGCGATGATCTTTTCCGCTACATTTGCAGGGGTTTCTTCGTAATGATCGAAATAATAGGTAAAGCTTGCTCTGCCCTGAGAAATGGCACGGAGTGCGTGAACATAGTCGCTCATTTCAGCCTCGGGAACCTCTGCCTGAATGATACTCCAGCCGCGTTTGTTCTCATCCTGCTCCATACCCATAATTCTGCCACGACGCTTGTTCAAGTCGCCGATCACATCACCCATCTGAGAATCGGGAACGAATACATCGAGCTTTCCAACGGGCTCGAGAAGCACGGGAGCACACTGAGGAAGTCCTTCGCGGAAAGCAATTCCTGCAGCGGTCTTGAATGCCATTTCGGAGGAGTCCACATCGTGGTAAGAGCCGTCATAAAGGTTTGCGGCAAGGCCTACTACGGGATATCCTGCTAAAACGCCCTTGGACATACATTCCAAGAGACCTTTTTCTACTGCAGGATGGAAGTTCTTGGGAACCGATCCACCGAAGATAGACTCGGTAAAGGTAAGACCTTCTCCTTCTCCGGGAGAAAACTCGATCTTTACATGACCGTACTGACCGTGGCCGCCGGACTGCTTCTTGTGCTTGCCTTCTACCTTTGCAGACTTGCGAATGGTCTCGCGATAAGCGATCTTCTTTTCACCCAGAACAACTTCCACACCGTATCTGGCCTTCATTTTCGCAAGGGTAATATCAAGGTGAGTTCCACCGAGACCGGAAAGCAGCATCTGGCCGGTTTCGCGGTTTACTTCATACTTCAAGGTAAGGTCCTCTTCCAGAAGCTTTGTCACTGCAGAGGAGATCTTATCTTCATCGCCCTTTGCCTTGGGAGCAAGAGACTTGATATAGAAGGGGCTGGGATATTTTGCAGGAGCGTAGGAAACATCTCCTGTCCAGCTTAAGGTATCTCCGGTAGAAGCGGATGCAAGCTTAGATACCATACCGATATCGCCACAGGAAAGTTCAGTTACTTCGTTCTGCGTTTTGCCTTTTACAGTATTGATCTTTCCAAGCTTTTCGGAATCGCCGGTACGGGAATTTTTCAGAGTCAGATCGCCCTTTACGGTACCGTTCATAACTTTAAAGAAGCTCATTTTACCAACGAAGGGATCGGCAATGGTCTTATAAATGAAAATCGCAGGAGCGCCTTCGGGATTGATCTCAATATCATCCCCGGCGGCGGACTTCTCACTTCCCTTTGCGCTATGACGGGGGAAGGACTGAGAAATAAAGTTGAGCATGGTCCAAACGCCCCAGAGCTTTGTAGCACAGCCGGAGAAGCAAGGAACGATCTCGCCGTGGATAATGCCTTCGTGTACGGCATTGTAGATCTCCATATGGGTGATCTCTTCACCGCCGAAGTATTTGTTCATCAGATCTTCATTGGTGCCTGCAACGGCTTCCAGAAGCATTTCGCGAAACTCTTCCACTGCATCCATATTTTCTTCGGGAATGGGAAGCACATGGTGGGTACCCTTATCATCAAAGCTGTGAGCTTCCATCTGGATCAGATCGATCGCACCCTTTACTTCGCCGTCCTGCACCATAGGGATGGTAATAGGACAAATGGTTCTGCCGAACATTTCATGAAGTCCGTTGAGGATCTTTGCAAAGCGCGCTTCGTTGTCATCAAACTTATTGATAAAAATTGCCTTGGGAAGGCCGCTTTCATTTGCCTTGTCCCAAGCAAGCTCGGTACCGACCTCGATACCTGCTTTTGCATCAATAACGATAACGGCACTGTCAGCAACTCTAACTGCCTGAGAAACCTCACCGGTAAAGCCGGGGTAACCGGGCGTATCCAGCACATTGATCTTGGTATCCTTCCAGGTCAAAGGTGCCTGAGAAGAAGCCACAGAGATCTTACGACGAATGGATTCGGGATCAAAATCAAAAGCGGTGTTTCCGTCGGGAATTTTACCGAGTCGGTCGGAACCGCCGCATAAATAAAGCATCGCCTCTGCCAAAGAGGTCTTACCGGAGCCGGAATGGCCCAGCAAAACAAGGTTGCGGATTCGCTTCATATCAATACTTGCCATGGGATAGTCCTCCTTCGCCCCGACTTTTGCCGAAGCATCAAATTTATTAACATTTCTATTATAAACCATTCATAAAATAATTTCAATATTTTCCGCCCTTTGTATAAATCGTCAAAGGAGCAGAAATTCCTTCTATTATTTTATGCACTTTGCACAACAAAGAAAAAAAATGCCAAAAGATACGATGATCTCGGCATTTTTTTCATATCAGTATGTATTTTTTTACTTTCTGCGATCGGATCGAAGAAAAGGCTCCTGCACCCTGTCCTCTACCAGTAAACAGTATTTTTCGGGACGGCGGTAGGTGTTGCCGTGAACTTCATTTTCCCTGTAGAAACGAAGAAGGGAAAGATCAAGCTCGGCAAGAAAGATCCCTTCGTTTTCGTCGGCAAGGAAAAGGCAGGTATCACGGGAGGTTGGAAGCTCCTCCACATAGGCCACACCATCAAAAAGCGAGGAGGCACCGTTGCAATCGGGAACGGTGGCCGGATAGTTACAGGTGGCAAGTGCCATCATATTTTCATAAGCTCTCCCACGAAGCTGGGAAAGTCTGTTGATCTCCATGGGGCAGGCATTGGGAACAAGCACAAGCTCCGCACCTTTCAGCATCAAAACTCTCGCGCTTTCGGGAAATTCCCGATCGTAGCAGATCATCGCGCCTACCTTGACCACTCCTTTTTCCGTATCCAGATCACAAACGAAAAAATCTTCTCCCGGCAAAAGGTCCTTTTCCACGCTGAAATCACAGGTGTGCACCTTGGCATAGGTGAATTTTCTCTCTCCGAAGCGATCAAAGAGCGTCATAGAATTGCAAACGCCTTCTTCCCTCTTTTCGAGAAAGGTAATACCGATGGCAAGAGAGATTTCTTTTGCCAATGCCCCAAAGGCATTGACAAAATCCCCGTCGGCAGAAACAGCACCTTTTTTCCATTCATCGTAAGGGGTATTGTAAATATCGTAGCCGTTACTCCACATTTCGGGGAAAAGAGCAATATCGGCGCCCATTTCCTTTGCCTTTTTGCAGGCAAGCATCCCCTTTTCCAAGTTCTCTGAAAGGGATTTTTCGGGAGTGATCTGAAGAAAAGCAATACGAAGCTTCATTACTTTATTTTCTTTCCGTCAGAAAAGGCATTTCCCACCTTTTCCCCAAGCTTTAAATAGGTATGGTGAACGGGGTCGTAAGTAATGGCTTCCAATTTTTCGGGATCGATCATACCGTCGGGACCCAAAACAAATTCATCCGCGCTGACATTGACGATCTTACCGATGCAGATGCCGTCTTCATTGAATTTCAAAAGCTCACATTCCAGCGCCATAGGGAAGCTTGTAATCACGGGAGCATTGACAAATTTTGACTTTTCTACAGATAGATTTGCTTTTTCCATTTTATCAGGTTCACTGTTTCCGGAAACGATACCCACATAGTCCGCCTCGACTACATGCTTTGCATCGGCAATATTCACGGTAAAAGCGCCGATTTTTTCAATGTTTTTCGTAGTTTTGTGCCCATCGTCCAGACAAAGCATAATAAGGTCGGTATCGTAAATACCGCCCCAGGCTGCATTCATACAGTTTGCCTTTCCTTTTTCATCAAAGGCAGCAACAATAAAAACAGGCATCGGGTATGCCCAGGTCTTTTTTCCGAAATCTTTTCTCATTCCTCTTCCCTACTTTCTTTTTTTCTTATTTTACCATACAATTCCTATGCTGTCGAGAAAATTTTGCCAAAAAGGTGCAATGACAATTTGCAGAGAAGATTGAAAAAAAACAAAAATGTGGTATAATTGATTCAATAAATGAAATTTGGTGTTTACGAATGATGAAGAAGTACTTTTTGCCCGCTTTTATGCTCCTAATCTTTGAAATCGTCGCTGTCAGCCTTTGGTTAACAAAGGATAATCTTTTTTATTTATTCAATTTCAGTTACATCGGTATTTCTATTGCAGTAGGACTTTTTCTTTTTATAAAAAAGTACAAGCATGCACGACGGGTAACACAGCTTTTAGTCGGAATGTATATGCTTTTTTATTTGGGTCTCATCTGCAATGAAAATATGCAGATAGAAGGCTTTTGGTATTATCTGTTTACCGGTGTATTTGAAGCAGCAACGATTCATTATGCAGTAGCAAAGATATTTGGTCCGCTTATTTTCGGAAGAGGCTGGTGCGGATATGCTTGCTGGACAGCGATGATCCTTGATTTTCTTCCTTATAAGGTTCCGCAGCAGACGCGAAAGAAAATCGGTTGGATCCGATATATTGTTTTTGCTGTATCTCTCATATTTGTATCCTCTCTGTTTTTTTCACATGTAGGGAATATGGAAAAAATTATGTTTTGGGCATTTATTGTTGGAAATTTGCTATATTACGCTGTGGGCATCGCACTTGCTTATCTTTTTAAAGATAACCGAGCATTTTGCAAATATATATGTCCAATTACCGTATTTCTAAAACCAATGAGCTATTTTTCTCTTTTGAGAATAAAATGCGATAAAACCAAATGCATATCTTGCGGAAAATGCAAAAAAGCATGCCCTATGGAAGTCGATATGACTGACCTTTCCCGAAAAAGGACAAACGGGACAGAATGTATTCTCTGCTTTGAATGTGTAAAAAGCTGTCCGAAAAATGCTTTATAAGAGTATTAAAAGAACAAAGAGGAAGGATCTTGATCGATGGAAAACACGAAAAGCTTAGAAGAAGTCAGAAAGATATTTGAAGGCGACCGTTTTGCAACGGAAAACGGCGCTGTGATCGAAGAGATCGGTGAGAAAAATGCCGTTTGCAGCCTTGTGATCACCCCTTCCCATCGCAATGCCATGGGCGCGGTAATGGGCGGCACCTACTTTATGCTGGCGGATTTTGCTTTTGCGGTTGCGGCAAATTGGGAAAAGATGGGATGCGTATCCTTGCAGTCCGATATTTCTTTTTTAGGACAAGCAAAAGGAGAAAAGCTTTTTGCAAAAGCCGTTTGTGTAAAAAACGGCAAGAAAACCTCCCTTTACCGCATTGATGTGACCGATGATCTTGGAAGTCTTGTGGCAACCGTTACCACAACCGGATACCATATCGGGGCGTAATCGTGGTGAAAAATAAGAATATTCTAATATTTATTGTTTTTACTCTTATAAAAAAAGGGGTATGTGCCATTATGAAAACATTTAAAGCAATATTACTTGGTTTATTAGCTTTAGCATTAATATTTACATCCTTGGTCATTGTAGGAGGTTCCTCTGCTGGAACAGCAGCTGTTGTAGTCGGTGCTATTGGAGGAGCTCTTGGATGGATAATTGGTGGAACGCTTTCAAGGAAATTTATAAACAAAGATTTAAAATTTAGTGTCTGGGTACCTTTAGTGCGTAGCAAAGCATGGACAATTTATTAAAAATAAAAGGTGAAAGAAATATGATCAAAAAGATATTTATTATTGTTTTAACTGCTTTTATCTACTTTTTTCTGTATTTCGGTATATTGAGAAACTTCTTCTCTCAATATATTGAAAATATATTCCTACAATCTCTTATTATGGGTATAATAGGTGGTTTGCTGGTATTTATAGATTTACGATTGTTTCGTAAAATTGCAAAGAATAAAAAATAAAATAATAATATTCTTTAATCATAGTGGTTATGCATATGCGTTTACATATAATCACAAATGCTAACGGAGTAGCTAACCGACAGCAAAAAAATAAAAAAATGTTATTATAACATCGGAAAAGAGAAAAACAAATGGAAATGTGTTATAATGGAGCCCTCGCAATGCCAAGTAGTTATGCTGTAATGGATACCG
>JAZUOK010000328.1:0-6705 GCA_045604665.1 Eubacteriales bacterium
CTTCCTAAGACCGCTTGGCCTCCGACTTTCTTTCTTTTTCGGCGTATAAAGTGATATTGCAAACTATCGTTTGCAGTGATATTTTTGCCTAAATGCAAAAGTGATATTGAAACCTAACGGTTTCAGTTATATTATATTCGCCCTTTAAACTGCCCAAAGGGCAATATCACTAGCGTCAGCTAATATCACTGCGAAGCAATATCACTCGCCGTCAGGCGAATATAACTGAGGCACCCTCCTTACGGAGGGTGCCTCAAAGTCGGCTTTTTTTATTTTGTCATTTCCAGGCAGACCCAGCCGTCCGAGCGGTGGCTCTCAAGGCACCGAAAGCCTGCTTCCAAAAGAGCAAGTTTTACTTCCTCTTCCCTTGATTCCAGAATGCCGGAAGCAAGAAGGATGCCACCCTCTTTCAAGGCAGCAAGAAGGAGCGGTGCCATATCCTTAATGATCTGTGCTACGATATTTGCGCAGATCACATCAAAGCCTTTGCCCATCTTAGAAAGCTTTTCTTCTTCCGTCAGAACATTGCCGCAGATCAGTGTAACCTTTTGCAGAGAAATATCATTTTTCTCAAAATTTTCTTCCGAGGTGCGGACAGCAGCTTCATCAATATCCACTGCCACTACTTCCCTCGCACCGAGCTTCATCGCACCGATCCCGAGAATACCCGAGCCGCAGCCCATATCCAAAACGCGGTCGTTTTCTTTTAAATACGGCTCCATCGCTTCCAAACACAGGCGCGTTGTGGCATGGGTTCCACTGCCGAAAGCGGCCGCAGGATCAATGCGGATGATCTCTCTGCCCAAAGCTTCCGGAGGAACCTCTTCCCAAGAAGGAAGAATAAATAATTTTTCTCCTACCGGGAAGGGGTAGAAATACTGCTTCCAGCGGGTATCCCAGTCGCTGTTTTCCACAAGGGTAATTTCAGCGGAAATATCCTCCATACCGAGGCTTTTGCAAACGCCCAGGAGAAAATCGCATATCTCTTCGGCCCTTGCCCTCTCCTCTTTTTCCATATAAAACTTGATGGCAGGAGGAGCATTTTTGTTTTCTAAAAGTTCATCCTCGATATAATCGGAAAACATTGCACCTGCATTTTCCACAATATCCGAAAGATCGCACACTTCGAAGGTATCATAGCCCCCTGCAACAAGAAAGGTCGATACAAGATCGACCTTTTCCCGTGGGAGCTTGAATGTAAGCTCAATATAATCCATTAGAATACATACTGCTCCAAAGCCTTGGGCAGATCTGCATGATCAATGGAAGAGGTGCAAACGCACTGAACCTCGTACTTTTCGCAAAGCTTCTCAAGTCTTGCCATAAACTCGGTCCAAGCAGCAACATCGTCGCCGCAGATCTTCAAAGCGGAGTCAATAAACAGATCCTTTACATCGTAATTGGTAGCAAGAATGCCTGCAACCAGACCGTAAAGTTCATTTGCTCCTGCAACGGTGTACGCCTCGGTATCAACCAGACGAACCTTGTGATTTACATCAAAAATAAGTTTGTTGGACTTTTCGACACAAACAACATGACCGGGAGAAACCTCCACTGCCTTATTCGCAAGCTCGATCAACTGCTTTGTTTTGCCACTGCCCTTCAGACCTACAATCAATTTCAACATATCAAAAACCATTCCTTTCCAATTCCTTTTCGGAATTGATTCTGTAAAGATAGATTACCATATTTTGACTGATCTTGCAAGAGGATTTTTTGCATTTTTACGAAAAAAGTTCTTTTCGTGAAATTCTTACAAGGGATAAGGAAATTTTTCTATTATTTTGTATAGCCGGGCTTGCCCAAAAGGCGGAACATATTCTTCTTATATGCTTCTACGCCGGGCTGATCAAAGGGATTGACACCCAGCATATAACCGCTGATGGCGCAAGCAAGCTCAAAGAAATAGACCATATAGCCGAAGTTCTTTTCGTCTGCCTCATTCAGAGAAACAACGAGGGTGGGAACGCCGCCGTCCTGATGTGCAAGGGCAGTACCGCGAAAAGCATTTTTATTGACAAAGTCCATATTTCTGCCTTCAAGATACCCCAGACCGTCTACATCGTTATCGGACAGAGGAACGGGAAAATCGTTGTTGGGCTTTTCGATGTTCAAAATGGTTTCGAACATGGTTCTCTCCCCTTCCTGAACATACTGACCGAGCGAGTGAAGATCACGGGAGTAAATGGCAGAAACAGGGAAAAGACCCTTACCATCTTTGCCTTCGGACTCGCCGTAAAGCTGCTTGAGCCACTCACCTACAAGCTCCATAGCAGGCGTATAGGAGGCGTACATCTCAAACTTCTTACCGCCGCGATAGAAAAGATTTCTCAAAGCGGCGTACTGCATACAAATATTGTCTTCCATTTTGGGAGCGGAAAACTCCTTCTTAGCTTCCATGGCGCCTGCCATCATAGCATCCAGATCTGCACCGCTGACCGCGATGGGAAGAAGGCCCACTGCGGTAAGAACAGAGTATCTGCCGCCGATGTTGCCGGGAACCACAAAGCTCTCGTACCCTTCTGCGGTAGCAAATTCCTTTAAAGTACCGGGCTTGATATTCTTATCGGTGGTAACATAAATTCTGTTCTTTGCTTCTTCTTTGCCGTACTTTTTCTCGATCAAATCGCGGAACACGCGGAATGCGATCGCAGGCTCAGTCGTGGTGCCGGATTTGGAAATAACATTGATGCAGATCTCTTTTCCTTCACAAACCTTCAAAAGGTCAGCAAGATAGTCACCGTCCACACTGGTGCCTGCAAAGTAGATCTCGGGACCGTTCTTTCTCAAAGCGTTATGAAAGTTGCCCTGAAGAAATTCAATGGCAGCACGGGCACCCAGGTAAGAGCCGCCGATACCGATCACTACAAACACATCGCACTTTTTGCGGATGTCTGCAGCGCATACCTTGATTCTTTCAAATTCTTCTTTATCAAAATCTTCGGGAAGACTGAACCAGCCGAGAGGACCGTTTCCTTCCTTATGATTCGTTTTTACGGTTTCAAGAGCCTTCTCGGCTTCGGGGATCAAAGAAGCAAACGCTTCATCTTCATAGAAAGGCTTTGCAAATTCAGTACTGATTTGAATACTCATTCCTGTCTCCTTTTAGTTGATCGATTTATTATTAGCCATTACACTATATATATGATACACCGCTTTTTATGAAAAAACAAGAGAATTTCGTCATTTTTTGAACAAACATTTATATATTTTTGAACAAAATAAGAAATTGATTGACAAAGAAACCGATCAATGTTAGTATAATTGTATCAAATGAGACAGTTTTGGAGAATTTCATGAATAATTCGTATCGGTTGCTTTCAGAAAAATGTCCCTTGTTTCGAGGAAGCGATCCGGAAATGATCGCAGGTCTTCTGAAAAAGACCTGTTCCTACCAAGAGATTTTTTCCTCCGGCGAAGAAGTCCTTACAAAAACCCAAAACGGCGGCAGGATCGGGGTGATTCTGAAAGGCAGTCTTACTGTTTTTTCCGGGGTGGAAAACGGTACGCCTCTCAATCATCTTGCTGAGGGGAATTTATTCGGTGTATCGGTCCTGTTTGGAAACTGCGGCGCCGAAACCTGTATCCGTGCCAAAACAAAAGCAGAGATCCTTTTCATTGATGAAGAAAAAACGGAGCCTTTATGGGAGGACAAGGTCATACGAAAAAATCTGATCACCTTCCTCACCGACCGCATTTGCTTTCTCAATCGGAAGATCCGCTCCTTTACTGCAGGCAGTGCAGAAGGTAAGCTTGCAATGTATTTTGCCCAAAACGCATCGGAAAACTTTTCTTTTACCATCAAAACTTCCCTGACTCAGCTTGCCAAAGACTTAAATCTTGGCAGAGCAAGCCTCTACCGTGCCATTGAAAAGATGGAAGCGGAAGGCGTGATCAAAAGGGAAAAGAAAACCATTCAAATTACAGAGCCCAATGCTCTGGAACTGTATTTTTAAAACGAAAGGAATAAAAAATGAAAAAACTCATCGCACTCACATTATCTCTTCTTATGATTTTCAGCCTCGCATCATGCGCCACTGAAAACAAGGATATCAACGAGCCTCTTACCGAGGAAACAAATACGCTTAATTCCGATAAAGAGCCTGTAAAAGATGACACCACTATCCGTCTTCTTGCCATGACCGGTCCCACCGGTATGGGTCTTGCAGAGCTTTTGCATAACGATAAAGAAGGTGACGGCAACAAATGCGACTATGAAGCAAGCCTCGTTTCCTCTCCCGATCAGGTGGTTGCTCCCATTGCAGGAAATCAGTGTGACATTGCGGCAGTGCCCATTAACCTCGCCTCCACCCTTTACAAGAAGACCGAGGGCAATGTTGTGATCCTTTGTGCCAATACCTTGGGCGTACTTTACATTACCGAAAACGGTGAGACAGTAAAGAGCGTGGCGGATCTGAAGGGCAAGACCATTTATGCCCCCAACCCCGGCTCTACCCCCGAATATGTGCTTCGCTATGTATTGAAGGAAAACGGCATTGATCCCGATAAGGATGTAACACTTGAATTTCTCTCCGGCGGCGATGAGGTAGCCGCAAAGCTTGCAAGCACACCCGGTGCCATCGGTATGCTGCCCGAGCCCAAGATCTCCGCTTTTCTTTCTCAAAACACTTCCTTCCGCATCTGCCTTGATATGACCGAGGAATGGGATAAGGTAGCCGGTGAAGGAAACACCCTTGTACAGGGCGTATTTGTTGCAAGAAAAGATTTTGTCAAGGAGCATCCTACACTTGTAAAGGATTTTCTTGACGATTACAACAAGAGCCAAAAGACGGTAAACACCGACCTCGACAGAGGCGCAGAGCTTGTAGTAGAAGCAGGCATTATCCCCAAGGCACCCCTTGCAAAAAAAGCAATTCCCGGTGCTAACATCACCTTTTTGGAAGGAAAAGAAATGAAGAGCGCTGTTTCCAAGTGCCTCCAAATCCTCTTTGAAGCCAACCCCCAAAGCGTAGGCGGTTCCCTCCCCGGCGATGAAATTTACTATGCAAGATAAGATGAAAAAGTATTTGAAGGGGGCAGCGGTCACCACTGCCGCCCTTCTTTTTTGGATTTTTGTATGGCTTCTTGCGGCAAAAAAAATTGATATGCCGTTTGTACTTCCCTCTCCTGTCCCTGTTTTTGCAAGACTGTTTCAGCTGATGGGGACCTCTGCGTTTTACGCCACTTTATTTTCTTCATTCCTTCGGGTAATCACAGGCTTTTTTGCAGGACTTGTTTTTGGCTTTCTACTTGGGCAGCTTTCTTTCTTTATCTCTCCCGTTAAAGCTTTGGTTTCCCCTTTAATGGCCATCGTGCGTGCCACCCCTGTGGCCTCCTTTATCCTTGTAGTCCTTTTTTGGATGGGCAAGGAGGAGGTTCCTGCTTTCATCAGCTTCTTGATGGTGCTTCCCATTGTATGGCAAAATACGGTTTTGGGACTCAAAACAAGAGACCCGGATCTTCTTGAAATGGCAAGGGTTTATCAGATTTCCACCCGGGTTCGCTTTTTCAAAATTGATCTGCCCCATGTAATGACCTATGTGACCAGTGCAGGAAAAACAGGACTTGGTCTTGCCTGGAAGGCAGGGGTTGCCGCGGAAGTTCTTGCTTTGCCAAAAGCATCGGTGGGATATATGATCTACAATGCGAAAATGTACCTGGAGCAAGTGGATCTTTACGCTTGGACCGTAGCGATCATTGTATTCAGTGTTATTTTGGAAAAGCTGTTTCTTTCCATACTTCAAAAAAGGAGGAAGATGAATGCTGACCGTACAGAATCTGAAAAAAATATATGACGAGACTGTCATAAACGATTTCTCTTTCACCTTTCCCGAAAAAGGGCTTTTTCTCATTCGGGGCGCATCCGGCAGTGGCAAAACGACCCTTTTGCGTCTTCTTGCAGGGCTTGAATCGCCCGATCAGGGAAGTGTGGAAAAGGGAGAAAAGGACAAAATCTCCTTTTTATTTCAAGAACCGAGACTGGTTCCGAATCTTACCGTTTTGGAAAATGTTCTTTTGGTGAAAAAAGATAAAGATACAGAAAAAGCAAAAAAGCACCTTGCATTGCTTGGTCTTGAAAAGGATATGGAAAAATATCCCGATGAATTATCCGGCGGTATGAAACTAAGATGTGCCATAGCGCGCAGCCTTTATTTCGGAGGAAACATTTTTCTCTGGGACGAGCCTACAAAAGAGCTTGACCTCGAAAATGCCGGAGTAATTATCAGTCTAATGGAAGAATTGTCTAAGAATTTTCTTGTGATCGCAGTTACCCACGACGAGAATATCAAAAGTGAGAATGTGATCACGCTTCTCTGACACAGTCCCAATAAAGCTTGCACCTCCTTTAGGAGGTGCATTTTTTCCTTTAAAATACCAGAAAAACCTTGACTTTCCAAAGGCGAGTCGGCATAATAGGGGTAGTAAAAAAAGCCACAGAAAACATAAGTTTTCAGAGCCTTAAAAGGAGAACTTTATGATTAAAATTGCAAAGACACGCGACAATGAAGTGTTCCATTTTGCTGCAGAGGAACTGAAAAAGTATTATCGAATGATGATGCCCGAAGAAAAGCAGGTTTCTATTTCGGTATGCCCGGATGCAAAAGACGGCTTTCGCCTTGGACTGCTTGAAGATTTCGGCCTTGAATGCGACGTAAAAGATCCCAAGTTCGACGATATTATTCACGTTGATGCAGACGCAAACGG